>JAYSTZ010000626.1:0-6895 GCA_043719365.1 Verrucomicrobiaceae bacterium
CTCCCACCAGAAAGTCTCTTTGCCGGGGAACCCAATCACCACATAATCCATCCAGCCATCCCCGTTAAAATCCCCTGCGTAGCTGATGAAATTGTTCGAATAATCGTTCTCCCCGCTGAGAAAACCCTTCCAGCCCGGAATCTTCACTGCCGCGGCCTCCTCGCCTTTTTTCACGAACGATTTATCCCCCATATCGTAGATGGTCGTCCGCTTCGTAAACTCCGGCCCGGCATACCAGAACGGCCCGCTTAGCACGTCCATCTTGCCGTCCTTGTTCACATCTGCCACACAGGCACCCTCGGCCCAAAAATGCGGAGTGATGGTCTGCTTCACCCACTCCCCTGACGGCGCCGGCGGCGGTGTGGAAATCTGCTGCGCGAGCGCGGCTGCGGTGGTGACCGAGAGAATAAGGGCGATGGATTTCATAGCGCGTCCATCGTTTGCGGGGAATCGCGGCCGGCGCAAGGCAGAAGTAACGCAACTTCGCTACGCCCAGAGCTTCCGGTCTCGCATCCGTACTTCCCCCAACCATACAGCCGCGCGAAAACGTGCTCTTCTCCGCGCAAATGAAACGGGTCTCCCACCTTCCCAGCAATCAATTCAGCGCTCAGCGCGGTAAATCGACCATCCATCTTGCCACCGCGTCGAAAGTAGATACTGAGAATAGCCATGAGCACCGCAAAGATCTTTCAGCACGGGGCAGTCAGGCCGTCCGCCTCTCCCGGGCCTTCCACTTCGCGGGCAAGGAGGCTTTGATCGAAAAGCATGGCGACGAAGTCGTGCTCAAGCCCATGCCAGCGCAGAAATTTTCCACGTTTACGGAGATTTGGAATTTTCTCGCCGAGAAGTTTCCGGACAGTGCCGACTTTCCCGAACCGCCCCCGCGTCCCAAGAAACACAAGCGCCCCATCCTCGAACTCTGAGTTGCGCGTTCTGTGAAGCCCATCCGTTCTCCTCGGCTCCAACGCTGTCGGCAAGTCGGTGCCCTTTTATCGGCTACCTGACTCGTCCGGAGGACTGCCCGATGGTTAGACCTATTCCGCATCCGTTTTGCTCGCACTGATGAACACCACAGGAAGCTCTGATGATTTCGAATCCATAATTCCGTTACGAGTGAATTGCGTAGTGCTCCGCGAGAAACTGCTCCGGCGACAGCACCCGAATCTCGCTGGCAACGTAGTCGTCTGGGTTGCGAGTGATGATCGCGCTGACGCCGCCTTCCGCTTTTGCCGCGAAGTGCTGGATGGAGTCCTCGAAATCCTTGAAGGCTGACGCAAGCGCCGCTGCAATCTCCGAATCGCCGACCGTGGATACTCGGACAATCCGCTTTAGTTTTTCGAGCAGTGCGAGCGTTCCGGCGTGGCCCTTTAATTTGCGGAGGATGTAGTAGAGGTTGCTGAACGAGAGCGATGAAACGCAGGCGGAGATTTTGCCCGTTTCTGCCAGTGCGAAAAGGCGGTGGGCATTTTCGGCGAATGGTTGGCGGTCGGCGAGGTGGTCCATGACCACGTCGGAATCGAGAAAGACTTTAGGAGCGGATGCGGTGCTGCTTTTCTAATTCCTCCGTCAAAGCAGCACGTTCGTCGAAGTCCGCCGGGAGCTTTACGGCTCCGCGCAACTCGTCGGTGAGTGGAGTCTTTCCATCGCGGCTGTCTTTCCAGTTCTCCGCCATCACGCGCAATTGCCGGGCGACGAGTTCAGGCACCGTCGTTTGATGGGCCCGCGCTTCTTCTTCCGCGAAACGCAGATCGTCGATGTCCAGTGGAATGGTCAATGTCGCACTCATGGACGGAAGCTATGCCGTATCGTGAATCGAGACAAGGCTGCGGTTTGGGTTCTTCTGGGAAATGTGTCGCTGCAATGGATGGCAATCTCTTGAAAAGCGAGGATGCAATTCTCGCCTACATTGCGGTTTTCGCGCCGCGTTCCTCACAGCCCTTTCATTTGCCCGCACCGGGCGGTTTTGGTAAATCTCGGCGCGTATGACGGTGACTGACATCCATCTTCCATGGGGGGGCGGGCGGGAGGCCCGGAGGTTGAGGGACGGATTGTCGGCGGTCTTGTTCCCCTTTATGAAAGCCCAGCATAAGCAATCGAAACCCGGAACGAAACCCTCTGCCACCCGGAATTCCGGGAGTTGCCGCAGGAAGCTCGGGGGCTGCGGTAAAACGCAACGGACCTCGCTCTGAGCAGCGTCCGAGCTGCAATCCTGAGTTTCGGAACGGAACTCCCCGTCGAAAGCGAGGGCGGGGTGCTTCTTTCCGGGAAGCGACCTGGCTACGCCCAGAGCTTCCGGTCGAGCGTGCGATATTGGATCGCTTCGCTTACGTGCTCGCCGGAGATGGCATCGCTGCCCGCGAGGTCTGCGATGGTGCGCGCGACTTTCAGGATGCGGTCGTGGGCGCGGGCGCTGAAATTGAGCTGGTCCATCGCCATGCGCAGCATCCCTTCGCCCTCGCTGTCGAGCGTGCAAAACTTGCGGAATTGCTGAGAGCTCATGCGAGCGTTCACGCGGACTTTGCCGGGGCCGAATCGCTTTTGCTGCACCTGCCGACACGCAAAAACCCGCTCGCGAATCGCGGCGCTGGGCTCGCCTGTTTCATCGCTGCGAAGATCGTCAAAAGAAACCGCCGGAGCTTCCACATGGAGATCGATGCGATCGAGAAGGGGGCCGGAGATTCGCTCGCGGTAACGCTCCACCTGCTGCGGTGCGCAACGGCACTTGCGCTTCGCGTCGCCGAAGAACCCACACGGACACGGGTTCATCGCTGCCACGAGCATAAACTCGGCGGGAAACGTCAGCGTTCCCGCCGCGCGGCTGATGGTCACGCGACCGTCTTCGAGCGGCTGCCGGAGCACTTCGAGCGTCGTGCGTTTGAACTCGGGCAGCTCGTCGAGAAAGAGCACGCCGTGATGCGCAATGCTAATTTCGCCGGGCGATGGATTCACGCCGCCGCCGAGCAGCCCGACATCGCTCACCGTATGATGCGGCGCGCGAAACGGCCGGGTCGCGACGAATGCTTTATCCAGCAACAGTCCGCAGATGCTGTGAATTTTCGTAGCCTCGATCGCCTCCTCCATGGTCATCGGGGGAAGGATGGTGGGAACGCGCTTGCTCAGCATGCTTTTGCCGCTGCCCGGCGGGCCGATGATGAGCATCCCATGCCCGCCCGCCGCAGCGATTTCGATGGCACGTTTCACATGGCCCTGGCCGCGCACGTCGGAGAAATCCACGTCGTAGTTTTGGTGACGCTGGAAAAATTCGGCGAGGTCTTCCGTCACCGGCTTCATCGAATGCTTCCCAGTAAGCAGCGTGTAGGCCTCGCGCAAATTCTTCACGCCGTACACTTCGATCCCTTCGACCATCGCAGCCTCGCGGGCATTGGCTTCCGGGACGACGACTTTGAAATGCCCGCGCTTCCGCGCCTCGATGGCGACTGGCAGAACTCCACGCACGGGCCGCACGGCTCCATCCAACGCGAGTTCGCCGACGAAGCAAAACTCGCTCGCGTTCTCGACCACCTTTTCCTCCTGGCAGAGGATCATTCCGAGCGCGATGGGCAGGTCGAAGCTGGGCCCCTCTTTCTTCACATCCGCAGGCGCGAGATTCACTGTCGTGCGCCCGCTCGCCCAAAAGAAACCGCTGTTCGAGATGGAAGTCGTCACGCGGTCCTTCGCCTCTTTCACCGCCGTATCGGGCAAGCCCACAACGACGATGACGGTGTCGATCCCGCCTCCGGAATTCACCTCGATTTCCACCTCATAGGCGTCCACGCCAAAAACGGCGGCGGAATAGATTTTTGCAAGCATGGGAACGTAAAGTGACAGGCAAGACGTGTCGTTAAAAGGGAGAAATCAAAGGCGCGCGGTCACTCCGTGCACGAGGGCTATTTTGCCAGCAGGAATTTGTGGAGGCGACCAAACGCGCTCCATTCCGCGACGATGAGATTCCCATCCTTGTCGATGGATGCACCGTGCGGAGAGTTGGTGATTCCCTCCTGCCATTTGTCAGCGGGCAGACCGTAGTTGGCGCGCTGTTTCCCGTCTGGATTGTCTCCGACTTGGGCCACGATTGCGCCCGTTTTATCGAGCACCGTCACGCGTCCTTGTAGCTCGGGGATGACGGCATTTTCGCCGCGAATGTGGACGGCGGCGGGCTGCCGGAGATCCTTTTGGAGCACTTTTACAAAATTGCCGTCGAGGTCCCAATGCTCCACGCGGTTGTTGTTGCGATTGCAGACAAAAAGCAGCGGTTTTTCCCCTCGGGTATCGAGCGCAATGCCGTGGCAGGTATTGAATTTTCCTTCCTCCGCACCGGCGGAGCCAAACGCCTTTACGAACTTCCGGTCCTTGTCGAATTTGAAGATGTGGTTCGAGCCGTAGCCGTCCGCCACGAAGATTTCCCCGGCGGGACCAACGGTCACCGCGCATGGGTTGAAGCCTTTCGCGTCTTTGCACACGCCGGACTCCTCGGGATACTGGAGCGACCACTCCTGAGTGCCGTCGAGCTTCAGCTTGATGACTTCATGCGCCGAGGGCCGCGCACCGTAGATGACTTCCACTCCGCCTTCCTCGCGAATCTCCAGCCCGTGAATTTTCGACGGTCCAAATGCGCGCTGGAATTTCCCCTCGGCCGAAAAAACGAGGATGCCGCGAGGGGTGTCGGTGGTGACGTAAATATTTCCCGTCTTGTCGATGACCGTGCCGCCGTGGCACGCACCAAGGGGCTGCTCGCCGGGAGTCTTGTCGAAGAAGTTCGGGACGCTGGAATACTTCAGCTCCGCTCCGAATGCGGCGCTGGAGGCGAGTGTGATGAGGGCGAAAAGAGACGTAGTGATGCGTTTCATGTGCGCGCTATTGATACGAGTCGGGCCGCGCTGGCAATGACGAATCGCGAGTGTGCCAAAGCGGAAGTTGCACACCGAGTCAAAGGTCGCTACTTTCCATGTATGACTGCGATTTCAGTGCAATCCGTTTTAATGAGCGTGGAGGAATTTCTCGAAGCCGAACCGGGCTACGATGTGAAACATGAGTACCTTGGCGGGATGGTGTATGCGATGGCGGGCGCGAGCACGCCGCACAATGAGATCGCGACAAATCTCATCGTTGCTTTGGGAACGCGTCTGCGCGGAAAGCCATGCAAGCCGTTCGGCTCCGACATGAAGGTGATGATCAACATCTCCGACAGCACGTATTTCTATTACCCGGATGCCATGATCGTCTGCAACCGCGCCGGCATGGGGGCCTCGTGGAGTGAGAAGCCCACGGTCATTTTCGAAATCCTCTCCGAGAGTACCCGCAGAGTGGACGAGAGGGAAAAGTGGTTGGCGTATCTCTCCATTCCGGGCCTCTCGGCTTACGTCCTCATCGAGCAAAATACGCAGCGTGTTCTCATCGAACACCGTGTAGAGGCCGGCTGGAATCGCGAAGTCGTGGAAGGCCTAGACGCCATCGTGCGTCTTGCGGCGGTGGATGTAGAGTTCCCGCTCGCGGAACTTTACGAGCGCGTCGGCGAATAGCGTTTCGTTACTCGCCATTACAAGATTTCCCGTAACCTCCCACCCGACGTCCGTCAGGAACGTGTGGGTGCGATAACACCGACCGCTTGCTCCTCACGCTAGTCGCGCGTGATCACTTCATCGAGATTCAGCAATACGTTCGCGGTCGCGGTATAGCTGGCGAGTTCGATGGGATCGACTTTCGCATCCGCTTTCGCCGCGCCGATTGTCAGGAGCTTCTTCGCTTCGTCGGGCGTTTGCTGAAAACGCAGGGCTCGTCTTGCGAGACCGTCGGCGAGCACTTTCATCTCGCGCTCCGCTGGCTTGCGTCCGGTGGTGCGACGGAAGGCCCAGTCGATTCGTGACTCCGGCGTGCTGCCGCCTTCGAGGATCATTCGCTGAGCAAGCACGCGCGCGGATTCCACGTAAGTGACTTCGTTGAGCAGCGCGAGAGCTTGCAGCGGAGTGTTGGTGCGGCTGCGTTTTACCGTGCAGATCTCCCGGTTCGGCGAATCGAAAAGGAGCATCGAAGGCGGCGCTGCGGTGCGTTTCCAGATGGTGTAAAGTGTGCGTCGGTAGAGCCCGTCGTCGCTGTCGGCCTTGTAGCCGCGCATGTCGCCATAGACGCTGGTTTCGTCCCACACGGCTTCGGGCATGTAGGGCCGCACGCTCGGCCCGCCGATTCTTTCCACGAGCAGTCCGCTGATCGCGAGGGCCTGGTCGCGCAACACCTCCGCTGTCAGACGCAACCTCGGGGCGCGGGCGACGAGCCGGTTCTCGGGATCTTTCGCCAGCAACTCCGGCGTCACTTTTGACGACTGCCGGTACGTCGCGCTCATCACGATTTCCTTCTGCATCGCCTTCATGTCCCACTTCAGCCGCACGAACTCCGTCGCCAGCCAGTCGAGCAACTCGGGGTGGCTGGGCCACTCGGATTGCGAGCCGAAGTTCTCCGAAGTCTTCACGATGCCCATGCCGAAAAACTTCTCCCACGCGCGGTTCACCCACACGCGCGCGGTCAGCGGATGCTCGCCGCTCACGAGCCATTGCGCAAGGCCCAGCCGGTCGTTCGGTGCACCGGCGGGCAGCGGCGGGAAAACGGCGGGCACTGCGCGGACTACTTTATCCCCCGGCTTGTCGTATTCGCCGCGCTTTAAAATGAACGCGTCGCGGGGCTTCGCGGCTTCCTTCATCACCATGCTGTTGGCGACGTTTTTCTCCGCATCTGTCATCGCTTTTCTCGCAGCGACGACGGAAGCCTCCGCGGCTTTTAGCTCACTGTCGCCACTCGCGGCGAAGAGCTTCTCCAGCTCCTTCTTCTGCGCGGGCGTGCGTTTGGCGGCCTCCGTCATCAGCGCGGCGCGGATGGATTCGGAGACGCCGCCGCCGTCGAGCTT
>JAYSTZ010000627.1:0-2943 GCA_043719365.1 Verrucomicrobiaceae bacterium
CCAAACACAAACCGCCCCGCGTGCCCCGCGACCGAGGATTGCGGCAGCCCCGCGATTTCCGAGTAAGGGACGGATGCGACGATCTCCATGCGCTCGACAAAACTGCCGAGCCCGGAACCAAGAACGAGCCCCCATTCAGGGCGAAGCGATTGCCAGGACATGCCGCGACCTATAGAGCAGTCCTCCTCCGATGGCTTGGAAAATCGTCAAGCACCGCAGGCCGCTCGCGAGCCGGGACACGACCGGCCCCATTTTTCTGTCCATCATCTTTATGCCAAAGCCGCGGCTCCATTTTGGCATAAAGATGGTGGGCATAAAAATGGGGTCAAAAATATTCTTCCTTGGGTTCCCGTCTCGCCTCTTTGCATCAACCATTTTCTGTCACTATCGGACGCCCCGCGAGGTGCGCGACGATCCGGTAGAGCACCCCCAGCCTCGGCATCGCCGCCCCCGCCGCGAGTCCCTGCCGGAGCGGTTCGCCCCAGATGGCCTGCACTTCGACAGGACGCCCCGCTTCAAAATCGATCATCGACGACGAGCGATACGCTCCCATTGAATGACTGCGCGTGATTTGCCAGTCGGCGAACTCATCCGGGATGTCGTGTCCGAGCCGGCGCGCGGCGTCGAGGCCTTCGTCCATGAGCGAGCGCGCAAGCGTGCGCAGGCCGACATCCGCGAGCACTTCGGCGACATTTGCACGGGCGGCGATGGACAGTCCGTTGAACGGAATATTCCACAGCAGCTTCCGCCAGCGCTCGCCAGCGAGATTCTCCACGGAATGCGCGACCACATTCACATGGTTAAACGCCGCGACGACCGCCTGCACTCGCTCCGAGACCGGGCGGCGAAATTCCCCGATGGAAATCGTCCCGTGATCGAGATGCCGGATGACGCCCGGCTCCGTGCGATTGATGCACACGAAACACAGCGCACCCATCACACGTTCCGCGCCCCATCGGGCGGAGAGATACTCCTCATTCCCCAGTCCGTTCTGGAGCGTGAGCAGCGCCGTGTGCTCGCCCATGAGCGGCGGCAGAAGACGCTCCAGCTCTTCGTTCGCCGTGGTCTTCACCGCAATCAGCACCAGATCGACAGGCCCGATTTCCTCCGCTGTCGCAAACGCCTGGACGTTTGGCAGCCGGATGACCTCGCCCTTCGTGTCGATCACGAGCCCATTGCGCCGCACCGCATCGAGGTCCGAGCGCATGAGAAACCGGACATCATGTCCGCCATGCGTCAGCATTCCGCCGTAGTAACACCCGACCGCGCCCGAGCCGACCACCGCGATTCGTTTTCCAAGTAAATTCATCCCCCAAGTGAAGCGCGTGCATCCCTTCACCACAAATCACTTCTCACAAATCACCACCCACAATGGTAATAGTGGGCCCGGCGGGATTCGAACCCGCAACCAAGGGATTATGAGTCCCCTGCTCTAACCATTGAGCTACAGGCCCGTGACCCGCGACCTTCGCGGAAGCAAGAGATCGCGGCAATCGAAAAATCCCAGAGCTGTAGCTCGACATTCCAATGTCGAGAGTTGACCCGCGGAAGGGCTCGACGCTCTTTGCTAAAAGGAGCGCCAAAACTCGACTTTGGAAAGTCGGGCTACGGTGCCGTTTGCCGTGATTTTTCCCATTTCTGTCTCGGCGATGCGGAAATGGCCGCTGGTCGTCTGATGAACCTTCGGATCAAGTGCGAGACTGGTAGTTTCGCACGTCCGCTCATGCGCACGAGCACGCCGTATTTGTCGGACAGTTTCGCTGCAAATCAAAACGGCGCGGGAACCCGCGAGGCGATGTCGAGATCGACCTCGGAGATTTTCCATCCGCCTGCTCCGGGTTGGAAGTAGAGCGTCGCTTTATCGCCGGACATTTTTACGCCGACTTTGGTGGGGCTGACCCAGCGCACGCTCTCAATGCTGTGCTCCACGCCGCCGTTTACTGAGTTGCCAAGCATGAGCAGTTTCCCGATTCCGTCCTGACTGATCAGGCCGTCCAGCAGTTTGTCCATCGCGGGCTCGACGAGCACCATCGCAGCGACGGCGAGTCGGTTTTCTTTTTTCGCCTTCTCGAGCATCTGCGCTTTCATGGATTTTCGCATCGCAGGCATGTCCACCATGGCTGCCACGGCGGCGCTGTCGCCAGCGTTCAATGCGTCGCGATATTTGCGCGCAGCGCGATAGGGCAGGTAAATGTAGAGCGCGAGGAGCAGCGCGAGCACGACGATGAGTTTCTTCATGGCGCAGTGGATTGCAGGGAACGCGCGTCCGTTCAAGCCGCTTGCCATTCCATCACGCCCCGTCCACAACGTCGGGACATGAAATTTTCGCTCCTCTCCGCTCTCACACTCACGCTGGCTCCGCTCGTCTTCTCGCAGGATGCGAAGCCTGCTCCGATGGCTTTTGCCGAAGTTCTCAAAGCCGTGCCCGCGTCGGAAAAGCAGGTGCCGCTTTTTAATGGGAAGGATCTCACGGGATGGGACGGGATGCCGGGTATCTGGTCGGTCGAGGATGGCGCGATCAAAGGTGCAAACGACAAGCCGCTCGCTTCGAGCACGTATCTTTTGACGAAGGAAAACCACCGCAATTTCCGGCTCCTGCTGGAAGTGAAACAGACCGTATCGCCGCAACATTCCACGATGCACAGCGCCGTCTGCGTGCTCGGTGAACGGTTTGCGGACAAAGGCGAAAATGCATTCGGTTTTAAAGGACCGTTGCTGATGTTTTGTCAGGACTGGGGCATATGGGATGCCTACCGCCGCAACCGGACGGTTCCGCCGGGGCACAACGGAACGCTGGTGAATCCGACGGAGCGCAAGGGCGACTGGAATCTCATCGAGGTGCTCGTCATCGGCGAACGCATCCGCTTTGCGGCGAACGGTGCGCAAGTTTTCGATTTCACGGATAAGCCGGAGATGCTGAAGGAGTCTCCCATCGGGCTGCAG
>JAYSTZ010000628.1:0-6880 GCA_043719365.1 Verrucomicrobiaceae bacterium
AAAACGACGAACCACTCCTGCTGAAACTCGCCGTCAACCTCACCCCGCACGGCACCATGATCTTCATCCCATCGTATTGGTCATTCGACCCAAAGCGTGACATCCGCTGGGACGCCATCGCCGCGCTCCACAAAGTCCGAGGCCCCAAACGCCAAGGCACCGCCCTCGCCGAAGGCCACGCCCATCGTATGAAGCTCGCCGAAAAACTCCGCACCCTCGACGCCGAAGCCCGCCGCCTCGCGCTGCGCGGCGAAAAGAAACACGCCTGCCTCTGCGCCGGCGTCGGCTGGGTGCCGGAGACGAGCGCAAAACGCATCAGCAGGCTGCGGGTGGAGTTTGGGAAGTAGGCATCGAGTTGCCGGAGCCGCAAGGCCGTGGACTGCGTGCAGCCTGCTGCCGCTTTTCGCAGCCAGCCTGCTGACGGGGAGTCTCTTGGCGTCCCGAAGCGTACACGGCGGGAGAGCCCCAAATAAACAAAGGGTTTGCGGGGCGGAACTGAAAAAGTGCGTTAAGAGTTTTTGAGTGCGAATCTGGTGATGTGGACGCTCTGTGGCACGCGTTGGCTATCGCACAGCGCGACGGCGCAAGCCCGGTAGCCACAGAGTTTCAGGCAGCGCAGGCACGCACTTTCTCGCCTTCATGTCCACGCAGACTTGCGGAGCCCGCGTGGTGTCGCTGCCGCTGGCCGATTCGATGATTTCAAAGCGCGGAAGCATCGTCGATTGCCGCGAGAAAACACAGAGAGCGCAAAGATTGGGCCGATTCGATGAGTGCAAAACGCGGAGGCATCGTGGCCAAGTCCATCCGCAGATGACACTTTGCCGCCGCTTTGCGCCGCCGGTGTTTGGCCCAGTCCATGCAATTGGCCACCAGCGCGATGGTCGTGCTGTCCACGACGTTGATGGTCGCTTTAAACCGCCGCGCAAACCGCCCGCCTTAACAAGAGGGAGCAAATTACGATGAACCCAGCACGGCCAATCGCCATGCCGGGTTGCGGTCGCGTGACGGCTGACGGGGCGCTTTGGCGCGCTTACTTGCCGGGAAGCTTGTTGATTGTCGCGTAGGTGTCGTGTTTCACGGTGGCGCCGTCGGCTGCTTTGACATTGCACTGCACCTTCATTTGCATGACGGGCATCCGATCCGGGAGCTCCAGGAAGACGCTCTTTTTGTCCGCGCCGACGGTCACTTTGCTAACCACGACGAGGTCCTTTCCATTCTTCTTTGGGTCGAGTGCGGAGACATCGGGCGATCCGTAATTGCCGGTCCAGCGGTAGTTCCACTGTTCGACATTCCAGTTCTGGATGTCGCCAGCGCTGGCGGCGTCGAGCGGGGCGCTGAACGTGAGTTCGACTCCGTTGGCCTTTGTGGTGAAGCCGGTGGGATAGGGCGCGACTTTGCCGGTGAACCGGACGCGGTTGAAGCAGCCGTCTTTCGCCGCGCTGCTCTGCCAGACGCTGAGTCCGCTGAGATAGAGTTGCCCGTCTATCGGACTGAAGCGTCCGCGCTGGATGCCGCTGCGGAATTTGACGGGGAATGCCGTCAGGCTGCCCTGCTGCTGCCCATCCACGGTCTCCTGGGTGACACCGTAAAGAACGCATTTGCCGTAGCTCAGGTGCAGCATGTGTCCGCCCCAAGGGCCCCACGTTTTGGGTGCCCACACTTCGCCGCCGGGAGAGTTGTCGATGTTCATCGGGAGCCAGACGAGCGGGTTGTCATAGCCTTCCACGGGTGTCGGGGAGTCATTTTTGCCCCAGAATTCCGTTTTGAATTCGTCGCGCGCGGATTGAAGCGATGGGTTCGCTTTGTATTCCGTGCCGTCCGGCTTTTTGAAGGTCATCACTTTGTGCGCGGCGGGCACCATTCCATAAAAGCCGCCGGGCTTCACCATGTTGAGACGGTTCGCCGGCATCCAGTGGCCCTGGTTGTCGCTGACGCTGAGTTCGTCGTTCGGTCCCATTCCCGAGCCGTTTGGCGCGCGGAGTCCAGTGGCCACGATGTCCATTTTCGAGCCGTCCTTGCTCACGCGGAGCAACGTGCCTTGATGCGGCGACTGGTTAGTCGGAGTCCACGGCGAGCCTTTCGCGTAGTAGAAATTGCCCGCTTTATCCGTCTGCAAATCCAGTGCGAACTCGTGGTAGTTGTCAGTGACGACGCAGTCGTTGTTGAAGTTCTCGTAGTAGTCCACTTCGCCATCGTTGTTCAGGTCGTGCAAGCGGGTGATTTGGTCGCGACCGAGGACATAAACTTTGCCATCTACAACTTTGCATCCGAGGGGCTGGAATAGACCCGAAGCAAAGCGCTTCCATTTCACGGCAGCGAGTTTCTCATCGAGCCCGGAGACGATCCAAACGTCGCCGCTCATGTTTGCCAAGGCGCAATTCCCGTCGGGGAAAAAGTCGTGTCCGCCGGGGCGCATCCAGCTCTTGTAAGGATTGGCGTCGGGGAAGGGGATCTCGTCGCTCGCGTAGCCGCCTTGCTCTTCGCCGAGGGTTCCTTGCGAAACGATGGGCTCGCCCCAGCGTGGTGCGCCGGGCTTTGTGAGCGCAGCGACGGCTGGTAGCGTGATTTTGCCGGCGAATGCGAGTTTCGCAGCGTCGGTGGTGGGCACGGTGGCAAAAGCGATTTGGAAAGTGGTCGGCTCGGTGAGCGCGGGTAGCTCGGCAACAATGTGCCCGTCCTTCGCCAAGAGTTTCATTGCGCCCATCGCACCACGAAGCGCAAAGCCGGAGGTCTTGTCGCCAGCCGCAATCGTTGCCGTGCCATTTGCCGCGACTTGTCCTGCACCATCTGCAACGAGGATCTGGCGGATATCGCTGCCCGCGCTGATCGTGAAAGTGCGTGTGTAAATGCGCATTCCGTCCACGACCGAACTGCCCGGCAATTCCAGCACAGACTGTTTACCCACGGAGTAGCTGAGGACGGTATTCTGGCCATTCACGAAAATGCCCTTCCATTTTACGCCGGAGAGATTGCCCTGATGATTCTGGCGGGGATCCGCTTTAATCTCAGCGCCGATGCCGGTGGTCCAACCTGTGGAAACATTCACCTCGCCATCGTTTTTGATCGTTCCTTCGAGGCCGCCGCGGCCTCGCGCAAATGCAGCCAGACCGCCTTCCCATGCAGCGTGAAAGCGCAGCAGTTCCGTGTCGAAGAGGATCGTCGCAGGAGCTTCCGCCGTGCCGACCGCAACCGCGACGCCTTTGAAGGAGGTCGCATTTTTGACCTGATAGCAGCCGGAGAAAAACGGCCCGAGGTCCATGTCGTCCCATTTGATCTTTCCCTTCTCGGGCGGGTGGATGGTGGCAACCTGAGCAAAGGCTGGAGAGGCAAGGACCGCGGTTGCGGCAAGGATGATACGGATGTTCATAAGCGGAGTGTGAAATGAGTAAGTCGCATTTTTCTTAGCAACTCCTCAGTGTGGATAGAGAACAGGTGTGCCCGCACACAACGAAAAACCGGTATTCGCGCAGGAACCGCTGCCGTATATTACTCCTTGTCGGGACAAACGAGCTGCGCTTTTATCCGGGCAGTTCTTTGCGAAACATATTGAAAACACATCCAGTGCGAAGGAACTCCGTGCAATTCGGAGGCAGTCGCGCTGCTGTAATTGGATACGACTTCCCACGCTGTAAAAGCAGCCAATCTCCGCTACCGCGGAGGTGAAGGCGGGAAGGAGGTGTGCACCGTCTCGATAGCGAGCCGGTGCCGGATGCCAAAAGCCAGAACACTTTCCTGGATGTGTCTCACTCGTCGTCGTGCGCCTTGCGCGCGGCCGATGGGAAAACTTCGTCGCAATCACGAAGAGTGGGGGATTTCTAAAATCGTAAGATCCGGGTGGGTCGCGGTTCGGGGTCTCTCGTGAACTAATCAACAACCGAAAGACATCAACCGACTAATGAAAATAACCATCGTAGCGGGCTTCGTGCTCGCTTTCACCATCGCTCCAACATTCGCGCAGTCGCTCGCCTCGGGACTGCCGACCACGGAGTTGTTCCGCACCTCGCCAGGCGAATCCATCACGGGGGTCGAAGTGGACGGAACTTCCCTCTATTACCTGCTTCAGAGGAACACCGCTTCCACCCAACTTGTCCGACGGAGCGCGCTGGACGGCTACACAAGTCCGACCGTTCTTTTTGATTACGGCTCGGGCGCTTACGGCTCGTTCGTGAAGGAGTTTGGTGGGAAGCTTTACTTTGCAGAGTCGTCAGCCGGCAGCTTGCGAACTTACGACCTCGGCACGAATGCAGTAAGCACGCTCGCAACGGTTGGCGGGGCTTACGACATCGATTTCTCCGGCGGCTTTGGCTGGGTTTCGGCGAATCCTGGCTACGCCGGGAACCAGATTTTCAAACTCGATTTAAGCTCGGGAGTGACGACTTCCGTGCTGACTTCGACAGACTACTCCGGCCCGCTCGCATTTGGCGGGACATCGCTTTACTACGGTTCGACGAGCTATGCCGCGACTACAGGGACGTATCGGTACACGCTGGGCGAAATCAATGGCGGCGGGCTTTCGCTGGATGCGGGGCATCTGTGGGAGCCAAACGGCGGCAGTGCATATTTCGAAATTCTCGAAGCGCAGCCCAATGTTCTCGCCCGCACCAACTTCTCTCAAATCACAGTGCAGGATTTCATTACACCGGGTGCGGGCGTAACCATAGCCACAAGCCCGAATGTGATCGGGAACATGGCTTCGGATTCGGCCGGATTGATCGTTGCTGTAACTGACTATAAGCTCGCTCCCTCGACAGACGACCAAAGCGCGGTCTTTCGTGTCGTGCCCGAGCCGGGAACCGCGAGTTTGCTCGGCCTCGCCGTCGGGCTCATCGGGTTTCGGAGGAATCGGAAATGAAACTGTTGCTCGTTGCCTGCGGGATTTGTAGCAGCGCACTTGCGGGACCGTTCGCGCCGGCGGCGGGGCAGCCCGGTACGACGGCGATTGCCTTCGACTCCCCGCTTTTCAAAGGATGGGCGACGGGCGTCGCGCAATTGATCCGTGGCCCGGTGGATATCACCGATCCGACGGGAGACCTTGTCACATGGGGCACAACGGCGGACGTCCTCGGGATCGCGAATGCGGGCGGCAGCGGGGATAATTTGCCCGTCCTCAGTCTTGGCGACGGAGGCTCGATCACGCTTACCTTCGATAGGCCAATCAAGGACGGCGCGGGTGCGGATTTCGCGGTGTTTGAAAATGGGCTGAGCAATACGTTCCTTGAACTCGCTTTTGTCGAAGTGAGCTCTGACGGCGTTTCGTTTTTTCGATTCGGCGCATTTTCGAACACGCAGTCAGCCACGCAGACCGGGCCGTTTTCGCTCACTGATCCGACAAACATCCACAACCTCGCTGGTAAGTATCGGTCGGGATTCGGCACGCCATTTGACCTCGCGGAACTGAACGGAATGCCGGGGCTGAACTTGAACGCTGTGACTCAAGTGCGGATCGTGGATGTGGTCGGCAGCATCGACCCGCTTTATGCGACGAGGGATTCGCTAAACCGGGTCATCAACGACCCGTGGCCGACTCTTTTTGAGACGGGCGGCTTCGACCTCGATGCCGTGGGAGTGATCAATCAAGCCGTGCCTGAGCCCGGTTCCGCGATGCTTCTGCTGGCGGGAGTCGGCGCGCTGTGCCGCAGACGCAGGACATGAAACCGCGCGCCGCCTTCACGCTCGTTGAGTTGCTGGTCGTCATAGCGATCATTTCGATCGTGACGGTGCTGGTCTTCAGCGGGCTGAAAAGCGCGAGGGAGACATCGAGCGCGGGCAAGTGCCTGGGCAATCTGCGATTTCTGGCCGATGCCAACGCACGATATGCCGCAGAGCATGATGGCGAGTTTTGTCCCGCGATAGAGAAGACGAACAAGGTGCGTTGGCATGGTTCCCGAACGGCCGTGGACAAGAAGTTCGACGGTAGCAAGGGGCCGCTTGCGCCGTATCTCGGGCGCGATGGCAAGGTCAAGGAATGTCCGTCATTCGCGCGGTTTCTTTCCGGCGCAGACAGTTTCGAAAATGGCTCCGGCGGCTACGGGTACAACGCCGTCTATGTCGGCGGCACGCCCCGCAATAAGTGGGATGGAGAGCGGGTTGCGAATATCCCGCGTCCCGAGCGGACGCTGATGTTTGCCGACACTGCGCTCGCCCGCGCAGACGGCGTGCAAGAGTATCCGTTCGCGGAGCCGTATCAATGGGTCGCGCCAAACGGAAGGCTTGCCGGGCCTCTGTCGCCGAGCGTCCACTTTCGCCACCGCACAAAAGCGAACGTTGTGTGGTGCGACGGTCACGCAACCGCGGAGCCGTATCATCGGCTGGGCAAATCGACGAATTACTACGACGGCGATGAAGCGAAGCATACGATTGGCTGGGTCGGGCCGATGGAAGAGAACGGATACTGGAATCCACTCAGGACGCTGCCGGATTAGTTGCGGGATTCCCGAAATCCGCTAGAGGTCTCTGAATCCATGCCAGCAGCCCGAATCATCGCACTCACGCTCATCGCTGCATCATCGGCGAGCGCCGCAGATTTCCAAAAGGAGATCCGCCCGTTGCTGGACACGTATTGCTTCAAATGCCATGGGGGAACCAAAAAGAAGGGCGATATCGTACTGGATACTTTTGCATCCGCAGATGCGGCGGCGAAAGATTTCAAAACCTGGGACTCGGTGCTGGAAAACCTGCGCTCCGGTGCGATGCCGCCCGATGATGAAGACAAGCAGCCGAAGATCGACGAGCGCGAAAAGCTCATCAAGTGGATCGAAGCCGAAGTCTTCGTCACCGACCCCAACAACCCAGACCCAGGCCGCGTCACCCTCCGCCGCCTGAACCGCGCCGAGTATAACAACACCATCCGCGACCTCGTCGGCGTCGAGTTTGAGCCCGC
>JAYSTZ010000629.1:0-2940 GCA_043719365.1 Verrucomicrobiaceae bacterium
GGCCTAGCAGGAGGGCGCAGATGCCGGTGGCGAAGCCGAATGCGCAGGTGGCTCCGAAGGTTCGCTGAAAGGTGGTGGTTCGTGGATTCATTTCAAACGGGTGTGAGACGCTGTGGCTGTTCATTTCGTTCAATACGCGGCAAAGAAGCGGATCTTTCAGAGAATCTCAAAGCTTGGCAAATCGCACAGGGCGACTAGGGTCACCACGAATGAAACGGATAGCTCTATTTTCCATTGCCACAATCATCGTGCTCATCGGCAGCGCCTGCGAGCGTGTCCCGTCTGCGAACTTGCCCGAACACTATCAGCACAAGATGCACGCCAGCTCGGAGCATGCGCCGGCGGCTGATCACAGCAAGGCGGACGCACACGCGCCCGCGGCTCCGAAAAACTAGTCGGACGGCGGCAATGAGCGACCAGCCGGACAAACGGCCGGGATTTATCCGGGCACGACTCCGGAGTTTTGTTTACGCATGGCGCGGCATCGTTGCGCTTTTGCTTACGCAGGGAAATGCGCTGGTCCACCTGGCGGCATCGATTGCCGTCGTGGGTGCCGGCTTCTATTTTAAAGTGACCGCTGGCGAGTGGTGCGCGCTGATTCTTTCCATGGCGGCCGTTTGGGTTTCGGAAGGAATGAACACCGCAATCGAAGCACTGGCCGATCGAATCACCACTGAGAAAGACGACCTCATTCAGCGCGCGAAGGATGTCGCAGCGGGAGCCGTTCTGCTCGCTGCGATCGCCGCCGCGACGGTGGGATTCATTGTTTTCGGACCGCGAGTGCTTGTGTGCCTTGGAAAATGACAAATGACGAACGGTGAGGCCGTTCGTCATTCGTCTTTGTGTCGCCCGCGAGCCGTTAAGAGCCCACCGGAATCGGCAGGAGCACCTGGATGTTGTTGCCTTCGAGCCAGCCGGCGTCTTTCTCGAACATGTTCTTGGACGGGCTATCCGTGCGTTTGATGAATGAGCCGGTGCCTGTGTCCTTAGGTTCCGGCGTGGTTTGCACACTGCCATCGACGCGGAGCACAGCGGCAAGCTCACCTTTCCAGACGCCGCCGGGTTTCGATGGGTCTTTCACGTAGGTCGTCCCGCCGGGAGCGAATGCGGTGGCGAGGATCGGCAGGCGTGAGTCCGAAGTTTCGGAAAGTCCGCGAACGTAGGCCCAGTCGCACTCGCCGGCCCGGAGGAGATATTGGTCGCTCACGGAAGCGGGCAGCTTTTTGGTCCAGGCGGATGACTTGTTGGAGAAGATGGATTTGTCCCCGCCTGCGTAGCGTGGCATGAGGAGTTCCAGAGCTTCGTTGGATGTCGCGAGGAGGTTGGTGCTCGCGTCCGGATCTTTGTAGAGCGGGAACTGGCCATCGTTCGCGGCGGAATACATGCGAAGGCCGGTGCCGATGGATCTCGCATTGTTGACGGTCGTCGTGAATCGAGCCTGCATCATCGCCCGTGTCATGGTCGGCAGGGCGATTGAGGCGAGGATGGCGATGATGGCGATGACGACGAGGAGCTCGATGAGGGTGAAGCCTTGCGAGCGGAGGTTTTTGATTTGCGGTGTTTTCATGATGTTTGAGTTTTTGGTTTTGCGGCATTCGCGGATTGCTCCTGCCTTGCGAAGACACTCGCGCATCTGTGTTATGGATTTGTTACCGCCGCGTTCGGTGTTGATGATTTCGACGGGCGCATTTTTTTCTCGGAACTTATTCGCGTTAGGGCAGTTTCACCCTCCATGAACTCTTCAAACTGGATGCAACGCCGCGAATTTCTCAGCCGGACCGCCATGGGCCTCGCCTTTCTTACAACTGCCGGCGCGTTTGCAGAAGAGCTGCTCCGGACACCGAAGCAGACGGAAGGTCCGTTTTATCCCGACCATCTGCCGCTCGATACGGATAACGACTTGCTGATCATCAATGACGCAGCGACTCCGGCCTTGGGCGAAGTGACGTATCTCAGCGGGCGCATTCTTGGCCCCGATGGCTCGCCGATTCGCGGAGCGGTCGTGGAGATTTGGCAGTGCGATGCGCAGGGTGTTTATCTGCATAGCAAGAGCGGCGGCGCGACCGATAAAAAGGACGGCAATTTCCAGGGCTTTGGCCGTTTTGTGACGGGTGGGACCGGCGAATATCTGTTCCGCACGATCAAGCCCGTGCCGTATCCCGGCCGCACGCCGCACATCCATTTCGCAGTGAAGATGAAGGGGCGCGAAAAATGGACGACACAGTGCTACGTAAAAGGACTCGAGCAGAATGAGAAGGACGGCATTTGGAAGAGCGTGAAAGATGACGCGATGCGGGCATCCATCACGCCGGAATTCGCCCCGCTACCCGGAGCAAAAGCCGGGGAACTCGCGGCGAAATTCGACATCGTCATGGGCTACACGCCCGCTGCGTAACCGGGGACTTTAGATCACCTCGCGCACAAACACGTCGCCGGTGCTGGCGACGTTGAAGATGTCGAGCGGCGCTGCATTTGGCGTCGGATTCGGGCGTAAAGTGTAGGCCGTGGTGCCGCGCAAAAACTTGCCAATGCTCTGCGCTACGAAGCCAAAGCTGTCTCCGGCTTCCGGCGTTCCGTAAATGTGGCCTGCGATGGTGATGCTCGCGATTTTCGAAATGATGGCGGGGTTGTTTGTGTATGGACCTGTGGGCGCAACGACAGCATCGTTTGCGTCGCCAATGGTGAAGTCATTCACGATGTCGGTACCTGCGGTGATGCTGCTGCGCGACCAGTCTCCGCCGACGAGGACGGATCCGATCTGCGCATCGGGATTCCCGTGATCACCGAAACTGAGCCCTGCGGCAATGAATGAGTCGGCGACGTGACCTTTGACTGAGACGCTCGCGATGGCGAGGGCTGCGGCTGCATTGGACGGACGCGCCTTGCCCCCCGCGAGGATGCTGCCGGAGTTCATGTCGCCGCCGATGGTCACTTTCCCGA
>JAYSTZ010000630.1:0-2939 GCA_043719365.1 Verrucomicrobiaceae bacterium
CTATAAAAACCCACGCCCACCGAATCCGAGCAAAAGATCGACGTTCCCGGCCTGCGAGCGGGCTACTATTTGTGCTTCTTCGGGATGCACGTCCTCACACCCGCCGTGCATCGGGAACTCGCCGCGATGTTCAAAGATTACGCAGGCCGCGAAACCAGCGTCCACCTTCGCTCCGCGCTCTCCAAGCTCGCCCACAGCGAACGCTACCTCGCCGCCGAACTCGACGGACGCCGCTACGATTTCGGCGTAAAGTACGGCCTCCTCACCGCCCAACTCGCCCTAGCCCTCGCTGGCAAAGACCGCGATGAAGTGCTGCGCGGGATGGTGGAGTTACTGGCGTCAACGAGGACGAAGTGATGAGCAAAATCGCCTTTATTGACGTCGATGATACGCTCGTCCGCTCCACTGGTTCGAAGCGAATTCGGATGCCCGCCTCGATAGAATATGTCCGCGAGCTTCATCGGGACAGCTTCGAACTATACTGCTGGAGCGCGGGGGGAGCCGACTACGCTCGCTCGTCTGCGGTAGAGCTGGGAATTGCCGACTGCTTCGCCGGATTTCTACCGAAGCCGACTCTAATTCTCGACGATCAAGCTCCAGAAGAATGGCCGAGTTTTCGACATATCCATCCCGCATCGCTCCCGCTCTGAAACTGTGACACTAATATCGCTCATCACCAGCCCCGACGCCGATACACGCGACCTCTCGCTCGACGAGCAAATCGCAGGGCATTCGCTCGAACAATTGATCGCCGAATGCGATGCACTGGAGACCTTCCGGCGACAGGCCGACAATCTCTATGAACGCGTGCGTGCCCTGTTTTTTCTGGCGGCGATTCACCGATATCATCTACCCGAACGGATGGCTGCGACCGAGGCACCAGGCCTCATTCCATTCCACGGCTTCGACCACCTCCTCGCCCGCCGCTTCGAGGAAGCCATCGAGGTTTTCCTCGAAAACCAACGCACCAACGGCCCGAGCGACGCCATCTCCAGCGCACTCGCCGCAGCCTATCACCGCCTCGCTTTCCAGACGCTCGCCGACCAAGTCCGCCGCAGTGTTCGCACGGTGCGCGGCAATCAGTGGATGTTCCGCATGGGACATCCGAAAGACCAGCCACTGCGCTTCCGGCCAGAGTTGCTCGCGCGTGCCGCCGATGGGACATTTCCGATTTTGCGCGAGCGCACGCCCGTCCGCATGGACCTCACGCACAGCGCGTGGAGCGACATTTTTTTCCTCGGGATGGATTTCCCCGATGGCGCGAAAGTCTTGAACATCAGCGTGGACCTCGGCGTTCACAAACGCGACGCGGAGCCGCAGCCGCCCGTCAGCGCGTGGCTGCGGGTGATTGAAAAGCCGGTGATCCGACTCGTCTCGGTGGACCTCATGGCCTCGGCGGAAATTGATTCTCTGAGCGAAGTGTTCGATTTTGCGAAGGACTATCTCGGGTTGCTCAAAGCCGCAGTCATCGCCAGCGGCATCGTGCCGCCGGGCATTGAGGGCAGCGGGCAATCGCTCGGCGACTTGCTGGCGCAAATGCTCGGGCCGGGGCGCGGCATCGAACTCGTCTCATCCGTGAACGACATCCCGAAAGGCTCGCGGCTTGCCGTTTCTACGAACTTGCTCGCTGCGCTCATCGCCGTGCTCATGAGGGCGACGGGGCAGGCGGAGTCGCTCACCGGGCCACTGCGCGAACCAGAACGCCGCCTCGTACTCGCCCGCGCACTGCTCGGCGAATGGATCGGCGGCAGCGGCGGCGGCTGGCAGGACAGCGGCGGCGTTTGGCCCGGCATCAAGCTCATCGAGGGCGTTCCAGCGTGCGACGGCGATCCAGAATTCAACATCTCACGCGGGCGGCTCATGCCGAAGCATCACGTCTTTTCCCGCAACGAAATCCCCGACAGCGCACGCCTCGCGTTGCAAGAAAGCCTCGTGGTCGTCCACGGCGGCATGGCGCAAAACGTCGGCCCGATTTTGGAAATGGTCACCGAGAAGTATTTACTCCGCAGCGCCGCAGAATGGCGCGGGAGAAAAGAGGCGCTCGGCTTTCTCGACGGCATCATTGACGCGCTGAAAGTCGGCGACATCCGCAAAGTCGGGCAACTCACCACGGACAACTTTCGCGGCCCCATCCAAGCCATCATCCCGTGGGCGACGAACTTTTACACCGAGCGGCTCATCGAGCAGGTGCGCGGCGAGTTTGGCGAAGACTTCTGGGGCTTCTGGATGCTCGGCGGGATGTCTGGCGGCGGCATGGGTTTCATCGTCGCGCCTGCGCGGAAAGCGGAACTGCAAGAGCGGCTGCAACTCATCATGTCCGCCACGAAAAAGGCGCTCTCCGACAGCCTGCCGTTTGCAATGGAGCCGGTGGTGTATGATTTCAAAATCAACGAAAACGGCACCTTTGCCGACATCCTCCACGCCGACGCCGCGCTGATGCCGAAAGGCTACTACCTCCTGCTCGCCCCGCAGCTTCTCCGTCGCGACCTCAAAGACCTCCCACCCGCCACGCGCACCGAGCTAGACCGCTTCGCCAGCGCGTGCCGCACCCAGCCCGAGCTGCGCGGCGTCGTCCAAGAACTGTTCGACGCCATGCTCCCACGCACCAAGGGCGACCGCTCCGGCAATCAGACCCTCGATGAGCTACTCGCGGAAAACGGCTTCGACCTCGAAGCCCACAACGCCATCCGCGCAGACTTGCGAGCTGGCCGAATCGGCCTCGCGCAAAATCGGCTGCCTGCAAATACGGTGATCGAGGACGTGAAGGCGGGGGATGTCGCGGGTGGTAGGACAGGCTTCCAGCCTGTCGGAGTCGGACAGGCATCCTTGCCTGTCCAGAGCGCCGACGACGCTACGCGTCGTGGTCAGGCTGGAAGCCTGACCGACCACGACAGGCTGGAAGCCTGTCCTACTAATGGCGCAGGCCGAATCGGCCTCGC
>JAYSTZ010000064.1:0-4725 GCA_043719365.1 Verrucomicrobiaceae bacterium
TCGCTCAGCGTCGGGTGATAGTGCGGGACCGCTGCGAGCTGCGCGGCGGTGGAGCGGAAGTGCATCGCGACGGCGACTTCGTGAATGAGCTCCGTGGCGTGCGGACCGACGACTGAGCCGCCGAGAATCTCGCCCGTTTCGACAGATGCGATGAGTTTCACAAAGCCGTCCGTCTCGCCCATGCAGAGGGATTTCCCGTGGTCGTTGAACGGATACTTCGCACTGCGAAATGCAATGTCGGTTTCGCGGAGTTCGCATTCCAAAGCGCCGACGACGGCGACCTCGGGGTCCGAGAAAATCCCGTAGAGTCGGAGCCGGTAGTCGCTTTCCTCCAGCTTGCCTCCACCGGCGATTACCCGAACCGCGTTGCGCGCTGCGATCTCACCTTGCTGGATGGCGATATGGACGATCTCGTACGGACCGGCGACATCGCCCGCAGCGAAAATGTGCGGCAGACTGGTCTGTTGAGTGAGACTGACTTTGGGGCGTCCGGGTTCAGCGATTCCGGCATCTGCGAGATTCAGTCCCGTGACATTTGGCTCCCTGCCGAGCGCGTGGAGAATCTGCTCCGCTTCGACGGACAACGTTCCCGATGCGTGCTCAAACGTGATGCGCTTTCCGCCCGGCGTGCGCTCGGCGGTAAGCAGCTTCGTGCCGGTATAGACCTTCACCCCGCGCTGACGCAGCCCTTCCACCAGAGCCTCGGCGATGTCGGCGTCTGTTCCCTTTAAGAGCTGTCCGCTGCGCTGGATGATCGTCACGTCGCGCCCCAGTCCAGCGTAATACGTCGCAAACTCCACCGCCGTCGCTCCGCCGCCGAGAATGATGATGCTGGCTGGAATCTCCTCGCTATCGAGCGCATCGTCCGTGGTCCAAAAGCCGATCTCATTCAGCGAAGGAATCGGCACCGCGCCGACTTTCGATCCGGTGGCGAGAAGGAACGTCCGTGCCGTGATACGTCGTTCGGTTCCATCGGGGAATCTCGCCTCCACGGTGTGTGCATCCACAAACCTCGCGATACCACGAACCAGATCAAAGCGCCCATCCTGCAGTTGTCCCGCGCGATATTCCGCGAAGCCGGAAATCAACCGCCGCTTCCTCCCAATGATCTCGCCTCCATCAAAACCGAGACCCGAAGCCCGCAGCCCGAACTCCCCTGCCCGCCTCATGGATGCAAAGCGCGACGCGGATTGCAGCAGCGTCTTGCTCGGCATACAGCCCCGCAAAATGCACAGCCCGCCCAGCTCCGGCGCACCATCGACGACACACGTTTTGAGTCCGGCTGCCGCCGCCGTTCGCGCTGCGGCGTAGCCTGCGCTGCCGCCGCCGATGATCAGAAAATCGTAGTCGTAGTTCATGGTGTCTTTGGAAATTGTTCGGGCTGCACTTCGTAGAGTTGAAGAAACTGCGGTTGATAAAACTTCATCGACGTTGGCCGCACCTCATCGCCCTGCTTTCGGGAAATATCAAATACGAGACCGCGTTCCTCCGGCGTCACGAACCGCAGCCATGGCGGCGTCTTCCGGGGACTCTCAGCAAGGCGGAAAGCGATTGCCTCAAGAGGAGCGTCGATGCCCAAGATGCGCGCAGAATTGATGACCGCAGGATATTCGTGAGGGTGTCCTTTGCGAGGAATATCGTTAATAATCACGAATCGCACGCCGCGCTCGCGGAGGATGCGCGTCGGTTCCTCCGCATCGTCCGCGAGGAAAAAGCGGGCGCTATCTAGGAAGCCCGGAAAGCTTTGGTGACTCGTCCCCGTCACGCCCGGCTGGCCGGACCAATACGCGAGCTGCGGACTCTGCCACCACACGGCCAGAAACGGCTTCGTTTCCTTAGAGCGCATGAGCAGTGCGATGCGGCGGAGTTCTTGTTCCTCCACGCGGTGCTGCTCCTGTTTCGCCTCGCGATCCCCGCGAATATCCAGCGGTGGATGAAGGCGGTCCGCCCACTCCAACGAGACAGGAATCATGGCCGCGAACCCCGCCACCCAGCCGAGCCACCGGAGTCGCAACGCCCCGAGCTGCCATGGGATGCTCATTGCGACTGCGAGGGCGGAGAAATATCCCCACCGCTGCTGCCATACGGTCAGTGCAAGCATCACGACAACCAGTCCAAGAATACTGAGCGCGCGACGGTCCATTTTCCGTGCGAGCACAAGGAGCACGGGAGCCGACAGCCAAAACACACCGAACCAATCCCAAGGCGTTTTCCCGAAAAGATCCATCATTTTCAGCTCGCCGATCGTTCGACTCCACGCGACGAGCCGTTCGCGAAGCTCAGGCTCAGGAAGCGAGAAGCGCCATCCGTCGATGAGCAGCGCGAATAGGATCACCGAGCCCAGCGCGATCCATCGTGGACGCACTGCCTTTGCCGTCAGCGCCATTCGACCTGCGATCGCGTGCCACACAATCGCGCCTGTGAAACAGACCGCGGGTTCGTAAAGTGAGGTCCAAAGCGAGAGCCCCCATGCGATGCCGGCCAGCAGACTCCACTTTCCCGCCCGGCGCGCGGACATTCCGGAATCCGCGAGCGCGAGTTCCGCACCAACAGCGATGGCCAGCAACAACACGAGCATCGACTGATGATCCGGCCTCCCGAGCAGCGTCCCGTGGACGAGGATCGGACTCACTGCGAAGAACAGTATCATCAGCACGCGATAAGGCAATCGCAGCAGCCCCGCCCACCACCAGAGCCAGAGAACCGTCGCGATTCCGAAGAGTGGCGAAATCCACGCACCAGCCAGCTCCAAATCCCGATCCGGCACGCCATCCGAAAACGGACGGAATGCGAACCGCATCCCGGCAATGAGCCAGTCGAGGGGGGCAGTCGTATGCGGCGTGGTTCCGGCGGGCCAGTTCTCGAAATCATGATGACGGATGACGAGTTGCCCATCCGCGACCATCTTCGCCCGAGTCATCCGCGAATAGCAGTCCCCTTCGATAAAATAGACGTCGCCACTGCGAAAAACATCCGCGCGGTTGTGCGTCCGCGCAACAACGGACAGCGCGACAAGCAGCAGCAGCAGCAGACGAGACAGCCAGCGCTCCCAGCCGGTTATGGATTTTTCAGGTTCGGACATCGATCGACCTACGAATACACTCTGCCACGTCCCGTTACATCAAGCTTTCGTCCGATTATTTCTCGCTGAGTGCTACGACTAAGTCATCCGCTGCCTCATGGTTGTCCCCGTGAATCAGAAAGATTCCGCCTATGAACTTCATCCAGCCCGCACTTCTCGTCACGTTGCTTTTATTTTCCCCGACCATTCACGCGGACGAGTTGCACACCTTCAAACGCATCCAGCTCAATGACCAGTTCTGGAGCGAAGGAGCGAACTTCGGCGACTTGAACAACGACAAGGTGAACGATTTGATTTCCGGGCCATGGTGGTGGGAAGGGCCAGACTTCAAAAAACGCCACGAGTTTTACCCCGCAACAGCGACCTTCAAATATCGCGCCGGGCCGCAAACCACGATCACGATCCCCGGCTTTGAAGGCGGGCTCGGGGTGAAGAATACGTACTCCGACAACTTCTTCGCGTGGTCAGTGGATTTCAATAAGGACGGCTGGAACGACATTCTGATCATCGGCTTTCCGGGGCAGGATACGTCGTGGTTTGAGAATCCGAAAGGTGCCGAAGGGCATTGGGTTCGGCACAGAATTTTCGAGCAAACCAACAATGAGTCGCCGACATTTGCGGACATCACCGGCGACGGGAAGCCCGAGCTGGTTTGCATCACGCAGGGGCGATACGGCTACGCTGCGCCGGACTGGAGCGCGCCGGAGAAACCGTGGACTTTCCACGCGATTTCGCCGGACAATAAATACGGTCACTTCACACACGGAATGGGCATCGGCGATGTGAACGGTGACGGACGCTCGGATTTACTGGAGAAAGACGGCTGGTGGGAGCAACCGGCATCGCTGACCGGAGATCCCGTGTGGGCGTTTCACAAAGCACCGATGGGCAGCGGCGGGTCGCAGATGTTTGCGTACGATGTCAACGGCGACGGGTTGAACGATGTCATCACCGCGCTTGCAGCGCACGGTTTCGGGCTGGCGTGGTACGAGCAGCTTCGAGAGGGTGGATTCAAAGAGCACGTCATTATGGGCAGCACGCCCGAGGATAACCGTTACGGGGTGAAATTCTCGGAACCTCACGCTGTGGAACTCGTCGATATGGACGGCGACGGATTGAAAGACATCGTGACTGGAAAGCGTTTCTGGTCGCACGGACGTATCGGCGATCCGGACCGCAACGACAGCGCGGTGCTTTACTGGTTCCAGTTGGTGCGCGGCGCGGACAAAAGCGTGGATTTCATCCCGCACCTCATCGACGACAACTCCGGTGTCGGCACTCAAGTCGTGGCGAGCGATATCAATGGCGACGGGCTTCCCGATGTCGTTGTGGGCAATAAAAAAGGGACGTTTGTCCATATTCACGAGAAGAAAACCGTGTCGCACGACGAGTGGCTCAAAGCCCAGCCGAAAGCGATCTCACCGCTCAAAGCGGCGGCGACTATCGCAGTGAATAGCGACGACGGACAGCCTCTGAATCTCTGCTTTGAAACGGGTACCCTCAAGGACTGGAAAGCCACGGGCACGGCGTTCGACGAAATGCCTGCGAAAGGCGATGCGGTAAATCGCCGACGCAAAGACATGGAAAGCGGGCACCGGGGAGTTCATTGGGTCGGCTCGTACGAAGCGCACGGTGATGCGGCC
>JAYSTZ010000631.1:0-2939 GCA_043719365.1 Verrucomicrobiaceae bacterium
TACAGTTGCGCGCGGGCGCGCACGCTACCGCGCGAGGTAAAACCGCGCCGCATTTCCGCCCAGCACTTTCTCCTGCGCCTCCGCCGAGAGCGGCGCGACGTAATCGCGCACGAGCGCGAAAACCCGCGCGTATTCCGCGGCGAGGAGACACACCGGCCAGTCGCTGCCAAACATCAGGCGGTCTTCTCCAAAGGCTTCGAAAACCACGTCGAGATATGGCCGGAAGTCCGCGGGCTTCCACGCCTTCACATCCGCCTCCGTGACCATGCCGGAGACTTTGCACAGCACGTTCGGCGCTTTGGACAGCTCACGGATCTGCTCGCGCCACGGCGAGAGCGTGCCCGCCTTGATCGCCGGCTTGGCGATGTGATCCAGCACGAACGGCTGCCCGGGAAACCGCTTTGCCAAAGCAATCGCCGCCGGGAGCTGCCGTGCAGTGATGAGGATGTCGTAGGTCAGCTTGTGCGCCCGCAGCGCGCCGAGGCCGCGCACGAAATCCGCGCCAAGCATGAAGCCATCGTCCGGCTCATCCTGCACCACATGCCGCACGCCGACGAACCGCGGATGCCGCGCCAGCGCCGCCAGCTCCTCCTCCACATTCGCAGCGCGCAAGTCCACCCAGCCCACCACGCCCTTAATGATCGCGTGATGCTCCGCCAGCTCCAGCAACCACCGGCTTTCCTCCGCCGTCTGCCTCGCTTGCACCGCGATGCATCCGTCCATCCCAGCCGCCGCCAGCAGCGGTCCAAGGTCGCCCGGCAGCCAATCCCGATGCAGCGCCGAGCCCTTCGGAATCCACGGATACTGCGCCGCGTCGTAGCTCCAGAAATGCTGGTGGGCGTCGAGTTTCACGCGAGCGCGAGCCGCTCGTAGAGTTCGGCGACGGGGAATTCGACCTCGACCGTGGGCAGACGCACGGTGCCGTCGGCGGCGAGGACTTCGCGCTGCCAGCCCGCATTCGTACGGCGTTCGATGACGACCTCGCACCGCTCCTGCTCGATGCGGACGTAGGCATCGAGGCTCGGCAGCGTGAGATAGGCCATGCGCTTTTCGCGCTCGTCGATGGAACGGGTGCTCTCGGAAAGAATCTCGAAGATGACCGACGGGCGCTCGCAGCACGATGCGCCGAGGCCGGTGCCGCCGCAGAAAATCATCGCGTCCGGGTAGTAGAAATAAGTCGTCGTGGAAATGGAGAGGCGCAGCTTCATATCCGAGCCAAAGGCCTGGCACTGCCGCCCGCGCAAGCGCGTGCCGAGGGTGCCGTAGAGATTAGTCGCGATGATGCAGTGCGGCGTGGCGGCGTCGGCCATGGGATAGACCATTCCGCCAAGGTATTCGTGCTTCACCTCATAGCCGGGCTCGGCGGCGAGAAATTCCTCGACGGTTAGCTGGGAACGGCTGGTGGAAACGGCAGTCATTGCGAGGAGCGTAGGCAGCGCACCGGGATGCGTCAACGCGACGAGGCGACCGACGATTCGCGGGCTCGACGCTCCGGGCCGCGATGTTGCCCGGCAAATGCGATTTTCTTCCCCCGAGAAATACGCATGGAGAGAGAACTCCCCGCTTGACGCCCTCCCCGCGCGCTGCCTTAGAACCGACTGTGGCCGAGCCCGTCAAACCCTGAAATATGATAAATCTTCAACAGCTGCAGATTGACCGATTGTTCAAAAGTCTCATCGCCCAAAAGGTCGAGGATCAAGAGGCTTTTGACTTATGGCTCGTAAGAGCGAGCGACTTTATTTCGCGCGCCCTCGGGAAGGATTCGGCATTTGCGCCTTTGCTCGAGGATTTCAGACAGAAAGATACTCAACCGAGCTCCACCAACCTGCAGAGCCGTTTCGAGAAAGCTAAGGAGGTGCTTTCCGCCGCAAAAAAACATGCCCCGCTACCAATCGCAGAGGAAGATGGTGACCTCAAAAGAGAGGCCGAGTATGCGATCCATCAAGCCGCAGCCCGCTCGCCGTGGCTGAAGATCGGAGTGGCCATTCTCCTCGTGGCGGCGGGATTTTTGATTACCGGCACCATAAATCTACAGAGTATCAACTTCGACTTCAGGGCGCGTATTGAGAGAGCTGTGAAGGACCAAGCTCAGGAAATGGAGGATGCGGTGAAGAAGGGGATAGCATCTTTGAAGACACACCAAAAGGAATTGGAGGCTTCGGCGACGGAGGCAAAGGCAACTTTGGAAAAACGCCAGAAGGAATTGGAGGCCGCGGCGAAAGATGGGAAGGCATCTTTGGAGAAACTCCAAAAAGAGAACGAATCCACTTTGACTGTTTTGCGAATCCAAATGGAAACAGTACTGAATGCCGCCAAAGAGAATGAGAAAGCAAAGATCAGCAACTCTGGCTCTGATCAGGTGAAGGCAATCAGCGATGCGGGCTCTGGTCAGTTAACAGCGGTCACCAACGCAGGCTCCGCTCAGTCAATGGCAATCAACAAAGCTGGTTCTGATCGAATCGAAAAACTCACCGGCGAAAACCCTCCCGGCCTTCTCGCAGTGGCAAACTTGATCCGTGCTGAATTGGAGGGCTTCGAGGGTCGGCTGAATAACGCGGCGGACCGGCAGGCTAAGATCGAAAAGAATGTAAGCGGCTTGAAAGCGCTGTCCAATCGTCTGGACGAAACAACGATTTCCGAACTCAAGCTGCTCACGCAGCAGGAAAGATGGGCCGCATTGATTATCGCATGCTTGGCTTTAATCTTGGCACTGACGGCCCTCTGGAGAACACGAGTGCCGGCGGGCGATGAGCATATTTCGCCGCGCACCTAAATCTACACTCACCCCATGCCCTTTGCCCCTGTCTTGGGCGGGGCTACACTTCGACAACGGCCTTGATGACGCCGCTCTCCGGTTTCAGCCAGTTGGGAAACTCCGCGATCATGTCGTCGAATTTCGCATGGTGGGTGATCCACGGATGGGTGTTGATTTTGCCCTC
>JAYSTZ010000632.1:0-6866 GCA_043719365.1 Verrucomicrobiaceae bacterium
CGTATTGCAAAAGACGCAACGGGGAGCGGGCGTGTTTATCGGAATGACTCCGAGCAAGACCGCGCTGCAAACAGGCCGCTTGGGCTTTGGACAGGTGAACAACTAGTGCCGGCTGTCTGTCTGCCTGGCTGGGCCCGGTCTCAATGCAAACTTCGATTCTGCTGATTCTCGCGGGCCTCGTCCTGCTTTACCTCGGCGGCGAGTTCCTTGTGAAAGGTGCCGGCTCGCTGGCTGTGCGTCTCGGTATGACACCCCTCGTCGCGGGACTTACAGTGGTCGCATTTGGCACCAGCGCACCGGAGTTGATCTCGAGCATTAAGGCCGCGTGGATCGGGCAGGGTGATATGGCGATCGGAAACGTGATCGGCGCCAACACGATCAATATCGGCGTGATTCTCGGGCTGACGGCGATGGTAATTCCGCTCAAAGCGGACGCACGGGCCAGTCGATTCGATGCGCCGGTGATGATCGCTGTGGCGCTTCTTCCCATTTGGTTTTTATGGGATCGGCGGCTTTCGCAGGTCGAGGCGGCGGTTCTGTTCGGGCTGTTCATCGTCTATCTGGTCGCAGCAGTCCGGAAGGCCGGAAGGCTGCCGGACGCGCCAAGTGTTGAAGGTGCAGGGACCGTTTCTTCGAAAAGTGCAGGGTTCGACGTCGTATTGATTCTCGCCGGTCTTGCGCTCCTAGCTTTTGGCTCGCATCTGTTGATCGAAGGTTCCGCCGTTGTGGCCAGAACTTATGGAGTGAGTGAGGCCATCATCGGACTCACGATCGTTGCGGGCGGTTCCAGCACGCCCGAATTGGCGGCATGTCTCGTTGCAGCCTTTCGCAAGCAACCGGAAATCGCGATGGGAAACCTGATTGGTTCCAATATTTTCAACATTCTTGCGGTCCTCGGTTTGACCGGCCTCATTCACCCGCTTTATGCGCCGGGCGTGGGAATGCTGGATATCGCGGTGATGATTACGTTCGCCGCAGCGCTCGTGCCGATGATTCGCTCCGGCGGGGTTCTGGACCGAAGCGAGGGCATTTGTCTTCTTCTCGGCTACGGCGTGTACCTGTGCTGGCTGTGGCCTAAATGATCGCTTCGATCGTCCCGGAAACTCCCCCGTTGTGGTTGCTCGCGCCGTTTGTCTTGCTTCTTGCCTGCATTGCGTTGGGGCCGATTGCGTTTCCGAAGCTATGGCATCGGTTTTACCCTCTGGTCGCCGTCGTTCTGGGACTCATCAGCGCGGTCTATTATCTCGTCGCGGGGCGCGGCGGAGCGCTCATACATGCTGGGCAGGAGTATCTCGGTTTTATTGCGCTGATCGGTTCACTATATATGGTTGCGGGCGGCATCCACATCCGGGTGAGGGGAGAGGCGACACCGAAGGTCAATACGCTGTTCCTCGCGATTGGCGCAGTGCTCGCAAGCATCATTGGAACGACCGGAGCCTCCATGCTTTTGATCCGTCCATGGATAGGGATGAACAAATATCGCGTCACGTCGTTCCACATCGTTTTCTTCATTTTCATCGTCAGCAATGTGGGCGGATGCCTCACGCCGGTCGGAGATCCGCCGTTGTTTATGGGCTATCTCAAGGGGGTTCCGTTTTGGTGGACGACCGCGCATCTTTGGCATGGATGGGCGCTCACGCTGGGGCTCTTGCTTGTGGTCTTCTTTTTCTTTGATCGCGCAAACTTCCTGCGCGCGCCGGAAAAAATCCGCGATCTCGAAACGGCCACGGAAACGTGGGAGTTTCGCGGCCTGCACAACGCGATTTTCATCGGGGTGATTCTTTTTGCCGTGCTGTTGCTTCCCATGGGGTGGCGTGAAGGCACGATGGTCGCCGCGGCGCTCGGCTCCTGGTTCGCCACGCGTCGCGAAATCCATGAGGCAAATGATTTTGATTTGGAGCCGCTGAAAGAAGTCGCATGGCTCTTCGTCGGGATATTCGCCACGATGCTCCCCGCGCTCCAGTATCTCCAGGCTCAGCCCCCACCGCTCGCCAGTCCCGGCGCATTCTATTGGGCCACGGGAACGCTCTCCGCATTGCTCGATAACGCTCCGACGTATCTGGCATTTCTGGCCACCGCGATGGGCGCGCAACATCTCTCGCTCGATAGGACGACCGACGTTGCGTTTTTCGTCAGAAACCACGGTCCCACATTGGAGGCGATATCTCTCGCGTCGGTCCTGTTTGGTGCGATGACCTACATCGGCAACGGGCCGAACTTCATGGTCAAAGCGATCTCGCAGCACGCCAAAGTGCGCACGCCTACTTTCATCGGGTATATCTTCCGTTTTGCGATTCCAATCCTTCTGCCAATCCTCGCGATCGTGTGGCTGGCGCTGGTTCGGAGATGAGCGAGGCGGGATTGCTCCGGGCTAGTTTCGTGGCTGAAAGACGATCGCGTTGTGCTCGATCCGAAGATCGGTTCCGGAAAGTTCGGCCATGTATCGCAGGGCTTCCATCGCGGGGATTGATTCGAGCTTCAACGTGAGGAGTGCGTTTGCTGCGGTGCCGCTTGCCAGCAGGTTCACGCCTTTGCCCTCGGTATCAAGTTCCTTGAGCTTGCGGCTGAGAAAGCTCGCGCATTCGCTCATCGTGGCTGATTGAAAATCCACTTTCGGGACTTCGATTGCCAAGAGTTTTTCCATAATCACCTGACCTTTGATCGCGACCGTATTCACGACCGATGGGCGCGCTTCGGTGCCGGCGGGGCCGATGATGACAGCATGGGTGTCCCAACGGACGGTGGCGTCGGCGAGCAGCGCTACGATCCGCACCACTTCGGGAAGCGAAGTGTTCGTGACTTCAAACGACAACCGGCGGGCAGCCAGATCTTCCCCCTTTGGCGGTGCTGGCGGCGGCGTGGCGGGAGTCTCATCCAATCCCGCAATTTTCACGGCGACCGGAAGTCCTGGAATTCCCGAAGCACCTTGTTGCGCTGCGGCGGGTCGAGCTACTGCTGCGGTATTGAGGATGATGTTGAGCTTCGATTCGTTGGGCGCAGGTTGACGCGCTTTTTTCGCGAGAAAATCAAGCGCCTCGCGAGTGGTGGCATCTTTGAAATCGATGCGCGGAAGAACGGTCTTCATCGCCCGCTGGGCGAGTGCGGCCCCGCCGGCGTTGAACGCCACAGTGGGGAGTGGTGCTGTTTTGTCGTCGGTCAGAATCGCCGCGTTTCCGCTCCATCGAACGGAATAGCCCGCCGCATCCGCGCAGTATCGGATGGCTTCCGGTGCGGGGATGTTTGCGAGACGGAGCGAGACGGGCTTTGGCTCAATGGTCACGGTTTTCAGGATAATGTTGATTCCGCTTTTGTCCGGCGTGAGATCGCGGGAGGCCTTGGAGAGGAAGGTAGCTGCGTCCGGCAGGGATGCATCGGCGAAATCGATCTTCGGATAGCGGATTCCCGCCGCCCTCTCGAAGGCGGGACCGGACTGCGCAAATGCGCTGGCGGTCAGTGCGGTGAGAGCGATTGCGGCGAACTGGAAGGATGATGCATTCATAATGGGATTCTCTTTTCGGTATTTGAATACCGAAGCGCTGGAATGGGAAGTGATCTTTCTGTTAGCCGGGAAATGACGCTCGGGCGGACGGGCGGACGGTTGATGAAGGAATTTCCTTTTCGACAGGCGAGATTTTCGGCACGCCTCGGATATGAGCAATCCTCGCCGATTCGTCACTGCCGCAGAGAAAGTTGATTTCCAATCTCCCTGGACTCTCGAAGAGTGGATTTGTCGCGGAGATGTCGTGGACAATAAAGAGCTTCTTTTGGTCCGCGCGAACATGGAGCCCGGTCGATGCCATCCATTTCACACGCATCCAACCCGCGAGGAATTAATCTACATTATTTCCGGGCGCGCGGAGCAGTGGGTGGGCAAAGAGCATCGCATCATCGGACCCGGCGAGATGGCGTTCATCCCGATGGGCGAGGTGCATGGAACATTCAACCCGTTTGCGGAGCGTTTGGTTTTTCTCGCCATCCTTTCGCCGTCGGGTGCGCCGGAGCCGGGAATCGTGGATGTGTCGTCCGAGGAGCCTTGGGCTTCCCTGCGCGGTCCGGAATTTCCGCCGTGCATCTAAGCTGATGATCCGTCGCACCATCATTTCCTGCGCGTCAGTCGCTCTTCTTTTCGCCGCGTGTGACAAGAAGGCGGAGCAGTCTGCGCAAACGCCGACTCCTGCGACGCCGGTGCCCACGCCGGTGCCCACGCCAAAGCCGACCCCCGAGCCCACGCCCGTCCCGACGCCGACACCGACACCGGTTCCCACTCCTCCGCCGACGCCTTACGTCCCGATGAAGTCGCTGGCAACCGGCAGCATGTTTAACGGCATGACGTTTAAGGCGAATCTCGAGACCGTTGCCGGCGGAACCGCGACCAGTGAGCGCGACGACGCGGGGAGCTACACGATCGAGATGAATGTGCGGGTGAACATCCCGAAGCCGCACAAGCTCCTGCCGGAATTGCAGAAGCTTGCGCCAAATCTGGACAAGCTATTGCCTGGCATCCCTTCGATGCTTGAAACTGCGAAAGTGTCGTCGGAGTTCGATGAGCTTTATCGGAACAAGGTCACGTCCTTGCGTTCGAATCTAAACCGTCTCGACAACCTGCTTTCGCGTCACAACTTCTACGACTGCGAGACCATCCTTGAACTCACGCACCCGCAGACGAAAAGAAAAGCGGTGCTCGTCCAGGCCGACATGGATGTGGACACCGACGGGTCCGACGGTGATCGGATCGCGACTGTGGATACAGGAAGCTCTCGGACCTTTCAGCCTTTCACCAGTTACCATTGGCCGAAGCGCACGAAGAATCCGAACCCGGTCGAGCCGGTCTGGCAAAAGCGCATCGCCGATAACGATGCAAAGATCGCCAAGCCTGAAACGCCTGATGCGGAAAAACAGCGTCTTCGTTCGGACAATAACCGGCTGCGTGTGGAACTGCGCGACTTGCAGGCTCATAGTTACCTTTCGGGCGCGTTCGATCCGTTCATCGTCCTGCCAACGACGATGTTTGGCCGCAATCGTTCGGGCTTCGTTCCGAGCATTGGTGACTACTGCGTGGTTATCGTGGGCGATGCGCTCTACCCTGCCATTTTGGGAGACGCAGGACCGACGACAAAAATCGGCGAGGCATCGTTGCGCATTTGCCGGCAAATTAATGCGCGGGCCAACGGTGAAAACCGGGCGGTGAGCGATTTGAAGGCCACTTATCTGGTGTTCACCGGGACTGCCGAAAAGACGTCCGCGCCGCCGGACTACATGCAGTGGCGCACCCGCTGCGAGGAACTTCTGAAGGACTTCGGCGGCTACACTGGCGAGCTTTTTAACTGGCCCGATATTACAAGACTCGCCGTGCCCGAGCCTCCTACAGCCGTGCCTGCTGTTGGCGCTCCTGCCGTGGCCCCGACAGGAATCCCGGTGGCTCCAGTCGCGCCCGCTGTCCCTGCTTCAGGACCGATCAATCCGCCGCCGCCGCTCCCAACGAAGAAGCCGGTGAAACGTTGACGGCAGGCGCGGGCTAATCAAACCAACGCTGCGGAATAGCTTGTTGGAGAACCTTCAACGTAATTGCTTTTTAACACCAACACATGAACACACCGACCCTCAGCCGCCGCCAATTTCTCGCCCGCACCGCGTTGGGCTCTGCTGCGGCTATTGCCGGTGGGCGCTCGTTCGGCAATGATACGGTGCAGCTTCCATTTGCAAACGGTGACCGCCAGCTCGTGCAGTTTCCGGGGAAGCGTCCGCTGATTCTCCTCACGCATCGTCCGCCGCAACTGGAGACGCCGTTCTCGGTCTTCAACGAAAGCATCATCACTCCAAATGATGCATTCTTCGTCCGCTACCATCTTTCCGGAGTCCCCCTCGCGATTGATGCCGACGCGTTTCGCCTCGAAATCAAAGGCGCGGTAAAAACTCCGTTGAAGCTCTCGCTCGCGGAGCTCCGTCGGGATTTTGAAACTGTCGAAGTCGTGGCCGTGAATCAATGCTCCGGCAATAGTCGCGGCTTCTTCCAGCCGCGGGTGGGCGGCGGCCAGCTTGCGAATGGTGCGATGGGCAATGCGCGCTGGCGCGGAGTCCGACTGAAGGACGTGCTCGACAAGGCTGGCGTGAACGAAGGCGCCAAACAGGTCGTCGCCAATGGACTCGACACGCCGCCGACTCCGCAGACACCGGATTTCATCAAGGCGCTCGATATCGACCACGCTCGCGATGGCGAAGTGATGATCGCTTTCGAAATGAACGGCGAACCATTGCCCATGCTGAATGGCTTCCCGCTCCGGCTCGTCGTGCCGGGCTATTACGGCACTTACTGGGTAAAGCATTTGAACGAACTCACGGTCACCGATGCCGCGTTCGACGGGTTTTACATGACCACGGCCTACCGAGTGCCCGACACGGGTGGCTTTTGCATCGAGCCCGGCACCGCGCCGAAATCCACCCAGCCGATCCGCCGCTTTAGTATCCGCTCGTTTCTTACGAGCGTCGTTGACGGTGCAAAGGTTCCGGCGGGCCGCGAGACTTTGCTGCGTGGAATCGCTTTCGATAGCGGTGCGGGAATCACCGAAGTCCTTGTCTCGACGGATGCCGGGAAAAACTGGCAGCCCGCGCACCTGGGCAAGGATCTCGGCCGCTATTCCTTCCGCGAATGGACGCTCGTATGGACACCGCCTAAGGCAGGCGTCTTCGATTTGCGATGCCGCGCGTTCAATCGACTCGGCGAATCGCAGCCGCTGGAGCCGCTCTGGAATCCCGCAGGATACATGCGCAATGTCGTCGAAACCACCAAAGTCACCGTCGCCTAATCCATGAAAGCAACCGCCTCGTTCTTATCCATCATCGCGCTTTCCTCATTCGCTTTTGCCTCG
>JAYSTZ010000633.1:0-2935 GCA_043719365.1 Verrucomicrobiaceae bacterium
GCCACTGACGTGGCAACGGGGCTTAGGAAAGCCCCGCTCCTTTCGCGATATTCTCGTTCGTCAGAGAAATTTAGATGCGTGAGCCCTGAGGAAGTGCAGTCGCTACTTTGCCGTCTCGCGCTTGAAAGTCGCAGCGCGTCCCGTCAACTCCTTCGGACGTTCGGCGCCGGGTTCCGCATTTTCCATCCGGAGCACATTACCTTTCAGCACGATAATGGTCCTCACTTTTCCGCGCGCACCCCAGTCGATATCGAGGGCCGCCGGCGATTTCGTCCAATCCACCGAATAAGTTCCTGTGCCGCCTTCATCGCCGACTTTCATCTGCACGCTCTTAGCTCCGAAAACCATCAATACTTTGTCACCCTCACGGTAGCTTACCCAGGTGCCTGCGAGCTTCGCCTCACCTTCCGCACCGAAGGCGACAGAAGAAAAGAGAGCGAGTAAAAATGCGGACCGGGTGAGTTTCATGATGGGGCAAAGATGGTCACAGGAAAGGTTCGATGCAAGCAAGTCATGCAGCGAAAGCACATAAATTGAAAATTCTATTGAGCACTAATTCCTGATTATAAGAGACTTGTGAAATACCTTGCGAGATTGTGAAAAATTTCACTTGCGGAAAATCAAACTCCGTGTGATTCTACAAGCGTTCTGGGGGGAACAGCGGCCTTCTGGTGACTTTCGTCACCGGGGGGCCGCACTTTTTTTGCCCTAAACGCTCGCGACCCGCACCTCCCTTCGCACAGAGCATTGCCCCCTTTTCAATTCCTGCTTTGCTACCCGTCATGACTCGTATTTTTCTCGCCCTGTTTATTTCCGTCACCACCTTGCTCGCCGACGCCGGCAAGTGGGAACCGGAGATCTCCGCATTTGAGAAAGCCGAGGTTCGCAAAGGCGGCATCGTCTTCACCGGCAGCTCGACCATCCGCCTTTGGAAATCGCTCGAGAAAGACTTCGCTGATTTGCCCGTGCTCAATCGCGGGTTTGGCGGCTCGAAGATGCAGGATTCCGTGGATTTTGCCGAGCGCATCGTGGTTCCACAGGAGCCGCAGATGGTTGTTCTATTTGCGGGAACCAACGACATCGCTGCAGGAGCCTCTCCGGAGGATGTCGCAAAAAGCTTTGATACGTGGGTGTCGAAAATGAAGGAGAAGCTGCCCAAGACCGAGCTCTGCTTTTTGGAGATCACAACGAGCCCTTCGCGATGGGAGCAGCGGGACAAAGTCATCGCTGCCAATCAGCTCATCCGTCCGATATGCGAAAAAACGGGCGTGAAGTTCATCGCGATTCGCGAGAAGTTTTTCGGCGTGGACGGAATGCCACGCGCAGAACTCTTCGCAGCGGACCGTCTGCACCTGAATGCCGACGGTTACAAGATTCTCGCCGAGACCGTCCGCCCGTTTCTCGCAAAACCTTGAAGGCCGTTTTCTTCGACGTTGCGGGGCCGTTGTTCCATCCAACACGCTGGCAGACCATCAAACGATGACCGACCGAGCCCTAGCAGGGCTTGATATCCAGCGAGAAATCGACCGCCGGTGCCGAGTGCGTGAGCGCGCCGACGCTGATGAAATCAACCCCCGTCGCTGCGATGGCAGCCACGGTCTCGAGCGTCACTCCTCCGCTCGCTTCGAACTGCACGCGCTTCGTCCCGCGCAGATTCACCGCTTCGCGCATCTCATCGAAACTCATGTTATCGAGCATGATCACATCGATGCCGTCCATCGCGAGGAAATCGCGCACCTGCTGCAACGACTGCGCTTCCAACTCCAACCGGTAGCCGGGGTAGCGTGTGCGGTATGTGGCGATGTTGGCGGTGAGCTGCGCGAGATTCGTTGTTGCGACGTGATTATCCTTCACCATTGCCATGTCGTACAGGCCGATCCGGTGGTTCGTTCCACCGCCGCAAACGACCGCCGCCTTCTCCAGCGAGCGCAGCCCCGGCGTGGTTTTGCGCGTGTCGAGAATCACGGCGTTGTGCGGCCTCACCGCCTCGACAAACTTGCGCGTGAGCGTGGCCACACCGCTGAGCTGCTGCATGAAATTCAACGCCGTCCGCTCGCCCGTGAGGATACTGCGCGTGCTGCCGCTGATTTCCAGGACGGTGTCGCCGCGCGAAAGTGCCGAGCCAGATTCCCGGATGATGCGGACCTCCAACGCCGGATCGACCATGCGGAAAACCCGCGCTCCCACTTCGATTCCCGCGGCAACGATGCTCTCCTGCTTCGAGAAAATGCGCGCGTTGCTCCGCTGGTCGGCGGCGACAAAGCATTCGCACGTCACATCGCCCGCGCCGATGTCCTCCGCGAGCGCCACGGCGATCGGGTCCGGCGGATGGTTGATGAAGTCCTTTAGAGTTTCCGTGAGTGCAAGCATGATTCCTCGCACCGTATTCGTCCCACATTAGAAATGTAAGACTGAATTGATTCCCGGCGGAACGATTGCATTGCGCGGCCACCGCCGCTAACCCCATTCGTTCCATGCGAGCCTTCGCCATTCTTCTCTTCCTGTGTACCGTCGCCGTCGCCGCCGAGCGCCGCCCAAACATCATCTTCGTCCTCGCCGACGACCTCGGCTACGGCGAGCTCGGCTGCTTTGGCCAAAAGCTCATCGCCACGCCGAACATCGATCGCATGGCCGCCGAGGGAATCAAGTTCACCCGCTTCTACGCAGGCTCCCCCGTCTGCGCGCCGTCGCGCTCCGTGCTGATGACTGGCCTGCACACCGGCCACACCCGCGTGCGCGGAAATGCCGGCAAGCTCAACCGCGACGCCCAAAACCTCCGCGCCGAAGACACCACCGTCGCCGAGATTTTGAAAAAAGCCGGATACGCCACCGCGCTCATCGGCAAATGGGGCATCGGCCACGAAGGCAGCGACGGCCTCCCCAACAAAAAGGGCTTCGACTACTTCTACGGCTACCTCGACCAAAACCACGCGCA
>JAYSTZ010000634.1:0-6851 GCA_043719365.1 Verrucomicrobiaceae bacterium
CCGCGAAGTGAACGACCTTTTTGGCGACATCGTAAAAGTCACGCCATCCAGCAAAGTCGTCGGCGACATGGCGCTGTTCCTTTTCACCCGAGGCATCAAGCCCTTGCATTAGTTGAGGGTTTTTAGTTGAGAGTTGAGAGTCCGCTACAGCCCGCAAGTCTTCGCCGACTTCGCGAAATTCCAGACGAGCTTCAGCGACGTAAGCTGCCTCCCCACGCCCGCATTTTTCTACGGCCTCCGCCCCGGCGAAGAAGTCGCCGTGAGCATCGAAGAAGACAAAGTCCTCATCATCAAACTCATCAACATAGGCACTCCCGACAAAGACGGACGCCGCGTAATCACCTTCGACCTAAACGGCCTCCCCCGCGAAGCCACCGTGCTAGATAAGAGCATCAACAAAAAAGTAAAAACCCGCCCCAAAGCCGCCCCCAGCGACCCCCTACAAATCGGAGCCCCCATCCCGGGAATGATCACCGTCCTAAACGCCAGCGTAGGCAAAGCCGTCACCAAAGGCGAAAAACTAGCCACGCTAGAAGCGATGAAAATGCAAACCAACATCCTAGCCCCCGCCGACGGCACCATAGCCGAAGTCCTAGCCAGCGTAGGCGAAGCTGTGGAGGCGGGAGATTTGATGATCAAGCTGCGGGCGTAAACGATGTGAAACCGCGCCTCTACATTGAGACAACCATCCCGAGCTACCTCGCGGCCCGGCCACACCCGCTCATCCGCATCGCCGCCAACCAACAGACCACTCGTGAATGGTGGGACACGAAGCGGAATGAATTCGATCTGTTCATTTCAGACTTTGTTTTCGACGAAGCTGCTGCGGGGGACGAAGTTTTCGCGCAGAAACGACTCGCAGTAATTTCCGACATTCCATCGCTCGAAGTGACCGAAGAAGTCGATGAACTTGCCGCACGATTTTTGGAAAAAGGGTTGATTCCGCCCAATGCCGAACTCGACGCATTTCACGTCGCAATCGCTGCGGTTCACACGATGGATTTCCTGCTGACGTGGAACTGCACACACATCAATAACGTGAGCATCATCCGCCGAATCGAGCGGATTTGCGCCGAGAACGGATTTTCTTGTCCGGTGATTTGCAGCCCTGAAGAACTTCTGCCATAGTCCGCCATGCCAACAAACGAAATCATCGCCGAAATCCATCGTGCGCGTGCACAAATTTCCACCGAATGTGATCACGAGCCAAAGCGTATAGGTGCGCGGATGCGTGCAAAACAAAAGGCCCAAGCTGTGCCAGGACGCCGATATGTATCGTACGCCAGCGAATCCGCAGTGGTGCGCGAAGAACCTCCGAAACGCTGACCGTGCCTGAAAACGAAATCATCGCTGAAATCCATCGCCATCGTGAAGAGTTCGCCCGCGATTGCGGATTCGATGTGCGCGAAATGTTCCGCCGCATCCTCACCAATGAAGATCAACTCGAAGCCGAAGGCTGGAAGTTCGCCTCCCCCGCCGAGGCCGAATTAGAGGAATCCTGCGTCCTCCGCGAAGAGTCGCCGAATCGCTGAACATGCCTGAAAACGAAATCATCGCCGAAATCCGCCGCCACCGCGAAGAACTCGCCCGCGAAAGCGGCTACGACGTGCGCGAACTCACCAGCCGCATCCGAGAGGACGAGGACCACTTTGCCGCTTTAGGGCATCCAGTCGTTTCATTTGTCCACGAACATGAATACGCCGACACAGCCGTAGTCCTCGAAGAGTCGCCGAATCGCTGAACATGCCTGAAAACGAAATCATCGCCGAAATACACACCGAGCCGGGAGATTGGATGATTAAGCTGCGGGCGTGGTTGCAAATCTCCACTCGCCGCGTAGTCTCCGCCGCATGAGTGCTCTTGCTATCGAAATAGACCACACCTTACGCGACTTGGACGAAGTGACCGCCGCTCGCTTCGAGCGACTCGTCCGCGATGCGATGGAATTAGTGCGTCCTGCCGCTGCGCAACCTCGGCATCCCGACCGCGAGGCATGGCTCCAACGGCTCGACCAGCTCCGCGCTTCCGTGGGCACCGGCAAACAGGGCACCAGCACCGAAGCCATAATAGACGACCTTCGTTCCGAGCGGCACTGATGAGCTATTGGGACACATCCTGCCTCATCAAGCTCTACACCCCGGAGCCTGATTCTGCGGCCTTTCACGTCCACCTCGCGGCTGGCGGAGCGTGTATTACCTGCGACATCGCGCCGTTGGAATTTTGGGCCACCGTGCGTCGAAAAGAAACCGAAGGAATCCTTGCCGCTGGCGAAGCGGAAAAAGTCCACACCGCTTTCCAAGCCGACACCGCAGCGGGCTCAGTCACGGTAGTTCCGTGCGATACCGCCGTTCGTGCACAGTATCACGAACTTGTCGAACGTTGCCACGCGTCGCAGCCGCCCATCTTCATCCGCACCAACGACGCACTACATCTCGCCGCTGCAATCTGCATTGGAGAAACAGAACTCGTCGCCACCGACAACCGCCTCCGTGAAGCAACAGTTGCGATGGGTCTCACAGTTTTCCCGCCAACTCCGCTGGCCGTGACGCCATGAGTGATCCAATCGTAGAAGAAGTCCGCCGTCACCGCGCAGAAATCGCCACTCGCAATGGCGACGACCTCCGCTGAATTTTCGCGGACGCCCGCACCCGCGAAGGTAGCGACGGACGACAAGTCGTTTCCTATGATCTTTCTGACTAACAAACATCCTGCGTAGTCCGCGAAGAGCCACAGAAACGGTGAACATGCCGGCACGGGCCTAAAAAACCCGTTGCCGAAAGCGGATGCAAAGGCTCTTACACACCCCATGAATCCATCGAGGGAGGAACTTGCGCGTTGGACACTACCGGAGACCATCATCAAACATTTCACTGGCGTCCGTGGCCGTGTGAAAGCTGCTGTGGAGGCGTCACCGCGATCAGTTTCCTTGTCGGCTGCCTTGGAACAGGCACGGCGATTCAGGCTGGCATCCCCGAAGAAGTAGCCGCTTCGCAGAAAGCTGCGCTGCTTTATTGGGTCGCCCAACGTCCGTACATGTGGGTAGAGAACCTGTGATTTAGAAATTTGAACGCTTTTGGTAGTTTCCCTCCAGCCCGCAGTGGAAGTCCATCGAAGCGACTTCCGCCGGTGACTATTTCCCATTTGCAAAAAACGGGGATTTCTTCATCCCACTGACATGTTTGCAGATGACCTGCTCGAACTTCAAGATGCCCGCCCGTTTGCGCCCTTTGAGGTGCAACTGGCTGACGGCGCATCATTCACCATCGCTCACCCAAAATGGATGATGGTTTCCCCAGATAGAACCAGCCTCACCTACGTCCTCTCAGAAGGACCATTTCACCGAGTAGCGGTTCACCAAATCACGCGCATCGTCGAAAAAGCGCAAGACACGGTCACACAGGCAGAGCACAAAACGTAATCGCCCCACCTCGCTGCGGTGAAGCGCAACTGCTGGCTGTGGAAAGGCACTTTCGACGACTTGGAAATATGGGTCGGTGATGCCCGCGATGATAATTTCGTCGAGACGCCGAAAGGAATCGTCCCGATTGATGTCCGCGTCTGGTCGTATCCCGACCGCGAAGCATGGCTCCAGCGGCTCGACCAGCTCCGCGCATCCGTGGGCACCGGCAAGCAAGGCACCAGCACCGAAGCCAAAATAGACGACCTTCGTTCCGAGCCGCACTGATGAGCTATTCGGACACATCCGCTCGTAATGCCGGAAGAAGTCGAATCCTGCCTGTCAATTTTCGCGCACCGACCCCATTTTCCCGTTGTGTTTCAGGTAAGTCGAATGCCAGTTTCTCTACCTCAAAAAGTGCGCTCATACGCGGAAAATGCCCGGACTTCTGCGGAGCGCCAACTCAGGGGTTTGCATGTTACGTAAAACGCGGTTTTTTCGCTACCGATTTGAACGCTTTTAGCACACTGACACCATTTCCCACCACTGACACCATTTCCCACCATTTCCCGACATGTCGGGATCGAAAACGCAATCCGACCGACTGCCATCGGGAAGAAGAACTTCATGTTCTTCGGGAGCGACGGAGCCGGACAACGCGGAGCGATCCTGTACACCATCGTCGAGAGTTGCCGCCGCCGAGGAATCGACCCGCTCGCCTACCTTCGCGATGTGCTCACGCGACTACCGTCGATGAACATCAGCGAAGTAAAGAACGTCACCCCGGCCGCTTGGGCCAAAGCCCAGCGCGCGCAAGCAATCCCGCGTCGCGCCGCGTAAAAGTTCGTCCGTTCCATATACGAACTCCCTACGGAATCTATACCTCAACCTTCGCGTAACGCGACGCTCATCGCACGGTGCTTGGCGTGACGCTTACGCGTGGTCGCGTTTTGTCGGATTACGACAAGGAGCGGCGACATTCCTGTCGCTTTCGCCACAGCGCGAAGCGCCCGATCTCTCAGGTTTGGCAACCGTTTCGGTATGTGGACGCGGAATGGATTTGGCGCTTCGCGTTTGGTTTACGGCGACAGGAATGTCGCCGCTCCTTGTTGGGAACCAGATGGCGCGCGTCGCTGTCACGATTTGTATCAAGTTCTCGGATTACCTCGATTGCGTGGTGGGGAGTCGGGTGCATTTTGATTGTTGGGTGGTGGTGACGGTGCCGCTCGACCGGGCGACGCACGCGCTTTGTGAAAAGTATGGAATCGAGTGTATCGACAGAGCGCTGTTGCAGGCGGGTGGAAAGGATTTCCATGCGGTGGAAAATAAGGGGCGGATGCTGGATGAGGGAATTGAGCACGTGATGCTACGTAGCTGCGACGCCCTCGCCGCAGGTGGTGTCAATGGCGCCTCGACGCATGTGGCGATGATTTTCTTTTTACGACGAGCTTTCTGCCATCGAAGCGGCGGGTGCTGCCGTTCACGACGATTCATTTGGGGATTTATGGGCCGAATTGGGGCTGGCGGGTGACTCCACGATTTGACACGCGGTTTTTGCCCGCAGATTGCACAGATGACGCAGATTGCCGCGCAGGGTTGTCCACGGAGGACACGGAAGATCACGGAAAGGCTTCGCGAGAGCGGGACAAACCCGCGTCGGGCGGGGGTTGCATTCCGTGCATTCCGTGGATGATAAAAACTCTGCGGAATCTGCGCAATCTGCGGATAAAAATGCAGCGGTGATTGGGTATTTTCCCGGCGGTCGCTTGCAGGCGGTCACGCGGGAGTTTTCCACGGTGTATCTCGTGGATTATTTTTGCGTCCATGTGCCGAGTGGGAGCACGATGATTGAGGGGGAGCAGTCGGTGCTTCGTCGGCACTTCGATGAGCAGACAGCGGGCGATGTGCGGTTGCGGAATCTCGGGGTGCATTCGGTGGAGGATGTTGCGCTCATTGCGGATGGCTCGCTTGATTTGCTCTACATCCCCGGTGAAGTCGCGCCGGAGTGGCTGAGCCGGGCGCTTCCGCATTGGCTGCCGATGATGCGGGAAGGCGGTGTAATTTGCGGGGATGTGTATGGGCTGCCGCATTGGCCGGATGCGACTTACACGATTGCGCTGCTGCCGGGGACTCCGGAGCGGGTGTGGGAAACGGGGTAAGGCGATAAAAAACAAAAGTTGCGCCGAAATGAGCCTGAATGTTTCCATTTTAACGCCCATCTCCGAGTGCCTCTGAACCCGATTTTCCCAACGAGGTGAACACGAATGCGGCGGGAGAGTGATGCGCGGCGTGGCGGTAGGCCGATGTGATAAATCGGCCCGTCATTCGTCATTTGTGAACAGCACTCAATTCAGGGCGGGCAACGCACTACCGCCGCTCGTCGAAGCCGGCGCGCTTGAACTTGCGGGCCTTTGGGAACTTTGCCTCCACGCCCTTTCGCAGGCGGTCCAGATAGACGAGCATTTCTAGGATGGAGTCCGTCTTTTCCGGAAACATCTCCTGCAAAATACTCCATGCCGATAGTGAGCGGTCGATGGAGATGAGGGCGACTTTTGCGGTTCCGTCCGCATCCCGTTCAGCGGCGAATTCCGAGTTTTCCTGCTCCTCCACCAGCGAGCTAAAAGCGCGTCCGAGCTTCACGAAAATGAAGTGCTGATACCAGCGGATAATCTCGACACAATCGTTCAGCCGCACGAGATCGCCCTTGGCATTCGCGACGCTCACTTCACCGGTCGCGACCTGCTTCTCCAAATCGTGGACGTGCTGCAATGGCAGACGGAGTTCGTTGTTGAACCATTCATCGACCATGTGGGCGTAGGTCATGGCGAGTTTCGTTTCCTTTTGGCCGATTGCGCGCGCCCGGCGCTCCACGTGTTTTTCGTGCGCATCGGCGGCTTCGATAGACGGAATGCCTTGAGTTCCCGCGAGCTTTTTAAGCGATTTATCGAGGGTCAGTTTCGCGTCTGCGTAGATGCGCTCCATTGTGTTCCAGAACTTCTGGTTGCTCATGTCGCGGGCCTCCGGATCGTCGCCGAAATAGCGCTCGTTCACCGCGAAATTGTAGCAGCGATGGGAGAATTCGCACCTCTCGCACCAGCGGTCGCAGTAGTTGAAAATGCCGGGAATGAAATGCGGATCGTCCGGGTCCAACTTTCGCGGACGCGGAGCCCGCTGCGTTTTAGGCTGCGTTTTCTTCGATGTTTTTCGAGGACGCTTTTCTGGCATTCCGTGTCGGTACGGCGGGGGCCGAATCTACGCAAACAGCGCGGGGATATGCTTGGCTTTCACCAATTCCCGGGGCTGGTTGAGGTGATTGTAAACGATCGTCTCCGGGTCGATTCCGAATGCGTGGTAGATGCTCGCGAGTAGTTCCGTCGGGTGTACGGGATCGCTCTTGGGCGATGCGCCCGTGGCATCGCTCTCGCCGTGGACGTAGCCGCGCTTGATGCCCGCG
>JAYSTZ010000635.1:0-18101 GCA_043719365.1 Verrucomicrobiaceae bacterium
CCCGAGAGGGTGAGCAACTGAGTGCCCGTCTTCGCCAGCACGCCCGTAGCCCCGCTCACCACGCCGCTAAAAGTCGCGCCCGCCGTGTTGGAGACATCAATCGTCGCCGTGTTCACCAGCGTCACCGCTTTCGCCGTGCTAAACGCCGTGGCACCCGTAATCGCCAGTGTCCCACTCGTCGCACCTGCGCCGATGATGATATTCGAGCCGCCGCCTGTGTTGCTCGCTACACCCACCGAAAGCGTGCCGTTTGCGACGATGGTATCGCCCGTGTAAGTATTCGTCCCCGAAAGCGTGAGGACATTCGTCGCAACTTTGCTGAGGCTCGCCGCCGCACCGCCCGAGATGACGCCGGAAAGCGTGATCGCCCCCGTCCCGCCCACACTCGCCGCTGCCGCCAACGCCACCGTGCCGGAGGCCGTCGCCGCCGTTGCGCTAGAATTGATCAGCGCACCAGCCGAGGCGATTCCCGTGCCGGAAAGCGTCAGCGGCTCGGTCGTGCTGATGCCGTTCAAATCCAGCACCGCCCCGCTCGCCACCGTCGTAGTGCCAGTTGCGTCGCCTAGCGCAGTAGCGTTCCCCAGCCGAAGCGTGCCGCCATTTACCGCAGTCGCTCCAGTGTAAGTATTCGCACCGCTCAACGTAAGCTGCCCGGTATTCGATTTCGTAAGCGCAAGATTTCCCGTGATGGTGCCGTTGTAAGTCGTCGTCGCAGTCTGGTTGACGGTCAGCGTCCTCGCCGTGCCGCCGCTATTCGTCACCACGCTCCCGCCCGCGCCACCGCCCGAATCGGTGCGCTGGAGCACGGCCACGGTTTGGTCGAAGTTATTCAGGTCAAAAGTCGCCGTCTCAGCCGCGCTTGTCGTATCCACATCCAGCGTCGTGCCGACGGGCAGCGAGTTGGTCGCCCCGATGCGCAGCGTGCCACGCACGATCCCCGTCGTCCCGGTATAAGTGCTCGCCCCCGACGCCGCCGAAAAGACCACAATTCCCGTCCCGCTCTCGCCCGAGATAGAGACGCTCTGATTTGCACCGCTGCCTTGGATGCCGCCGCTCACCGTGAACGTCGTCGCCGCCGCTGCGCCGATGCGCGCATTCGCATCGCCCAAAATCACAGGCCCCGCCCAAGTCGCCGTAGCCCCAGTCGCCGTGCGCAGCGCACCGCCAAAGGTCGCGCCGCTGCTTGAGATCGTCACCGTTTCACCCGTCACGGTGATCCCGTTGGCGAGCTGCAATTCCGCGCCCGCAGCCACAGTCGTCGCCCCGCCCGTGGTCCCCAGCGCAGCGTTATTGCTCGCGAGAATGATACCCGCGCTCACCGTCACCGCACCGTCAAAAGTATTTGCCCCGCTCAGCGCGAGCGTGCCCGCGCCCGTTTTGGTAAAGCCCTTGCCCGCACCGTTGTTTCCCAGCGCCGAAGTCACCGTCAGCGTCGTCGCCGCATTCGTCACTTCGATAGTCGAGTTCGTCCCCGTCCCTTGCAGAGAAAAAGCCGTCAGCTTCGTCGTGCTCGCACTCGCTCCCGTGTATTTCAGGGTAGTCACTCCCCCGCCTTGCCCGATGAAGACGTTGCCGGTTCCAAACGCCGCCATATCCGCGACCTCCACCGTTCCCGCGACAATCACGTTTGAGTTCGACTGCGCATTCGTCGCATTCGAGAGCACCAGCGTGCCCGCGCCCGATTTCCAAAACTCCGTGCTACCCGTCACCTGCCCGCTCAAAGTCGCCGTCGTCCCGCTTGCCACATCCACAAAACGATTCCCGCCCGTCTGCATCGCGATGGGGTTCGTAAACGTCGGCGAATCCGAGCGATTCAGCGCCAAGATGCCGGTGAGGTTAATCGTCCCCGTTCCCGCCGAACCCGTCGTCCCGCCGTTGCCGAGTTGCAGCGTGCCTGCGTTCAGATTCGTCACGCCCGAGTAAGTATTCGTGCCCGTGAAAGTGACCGTGTTCGTGTTATTCTTCGTCACCGAGCCCGTCCCGCTGATCGAGTTGGAAATCGTCTGTGCATCGCTACGATTAAAGACCAGCGACGCATTATCCACCACCGCGCCACTGCCCAGCGTGCCCGTCGTCCCGCCATTACCGATCTGCAAAGTGCCCGTCGAAATCGTCGTCGTGCCGCTATAGGAATTCGCCCCCGTGAGCAGCAGCGTGCCCGTCCCCGCCTGCGTCAGCGCACCCGTTCCTGAGATTGGGTTATTGATGGAAAAAGTATCGCTGCGGTTCACCGTCAGCGTCCCATTATCCGTGATCGCTGCCGAGCCCGAGGCCGTGAGCGAGCCCGCCGTCGCCCCATTTCCCACCACCAGCGTGCCCGCAGAAATCGTCACCGGCCCATCCATCGTCACATCCACCGTCACCGCCAGCGTGCCAGCGCCCGTCTTCGTGTAGCCCTTGCCGGTGCCCGTCATCCCCAGCGCCGCGGTGAGGGACAAAGTCGCCGCCGAATTCGTCACCTCGATTGTATTGCCCGCCCCCGCCGCTTGCAGCGCAAAGGCTCCGAGCTTCGACGTGCTAGTCGTGCCGCCCGTGTATTTGATCGTCCCATCCGTCCCGCCTTGGCCGACGAAAAGATTCCCGCTGCCGAGCTGCCCAAAGCTCGAGATTTCAAGCGTTCCCGCGACGATCACGTTGCTATTCGTATGCGTGTTCGTGCCCGAAAGAACCGCTGTGCCCGCGCCACCTTTCCAAAATTCCGACCCGCCAGAAAGATTTCCCGTCAGGTTCACCGTGCCCGCAGTCACAGTCACTTGCGGGTTTGTGCCGCTCAAAATCAAGTTCACCCCGACGTTCGTCGTGCCCGTAGCGCTGGTGATGTCGTCGCCCGCCAACCCGAGGTCGATGCTATTTCCCGAAATCGAATACCCGCCCGCCGTGAATTGCATGATATAGCTGCTTCCCGCCAGCGTGTCGTTACTCAGAGAAACTATCGCCGGCCCAGATGGGAAAACAAGCGTGTCGCCGGGAAGCGGGAAGGTGTTCGTATTCCAGTTTGTATCCAGCGCAATAATCCCTCCGAGCCAGTTTGCATCCACATCGCCCACCCAAGTCAGCGTCGCTGGTGCAATACGTGATTCCAATGCCTCTGGATGGTGCAATGCCTTCGTAGCCGCAGATACGGTGACCTCGCGTTTTCTGACGGATTGGAGGAATTTCTGCCAGCGGGTCGAAGTGTTGATATTCATAAAAGGTGGTTACTAAAGTTTGTCGAAAAGGTGGTCGGGGCTGGTTGCAAGAATGATTAGGCGAGATTGATGCTGAAGGTGTCGCTTTCCAGGTTCGGGCCCGCGTCGTTTGCGTCCTCGCAATATTCGCCCGCTTTGCCCGGAGCCATCCAGGCACGAACGTGCGCCGGTGAGGCGGTTTCTGGCGTGGTATTCATTTCGGGATTTGCGAGCGGTTTATTAGTGCGAAGATCAGGCGGTGCGCCCTCTGGTATCAAGGCGTCCGACTCTGGAAAGTCAACGGCATTTTCGCCGCTAACACCCCAAATGAACGCCAAAGATTAAAAATCTGATATTGAAGGTGAAATCTATCCGCCAAAAAGCAAACGGTATTTTTGTGACCTTTTGGAAAGATTACCCCCGCAGGCCAATCTCAACGAATCTTTGCTTTGCGGTTGCCGCGATGGCCGGGGGCGGGATAACAACCGCACCCGCTTTTCTATTTTTATGAGTCTCGAAGTCAAAATTCCGTCCGTCGGCGAATCCATCACCAGTGGCATGATCTCCATCTGGCACAAAAACGAAGGCGACGCCGTGGCGAAAGGCGACGCGCTTTTCACGCTGGAAACAGACAAGGTCTCCAGCGAAGTCGGAGCTGAAATCGCCGGCACCCTGCACATTTTAGCCCCCGTGGGCGCCGAAGTGCAAATCGGCCAGGTCGTCGCCACGATCGACGCCGCCGGTGCTGCACCCGCACCCGCCCCTAAAGCCGAAGCCCCGAAAGCTGCACCCGCAAAACCCGCCGCCAAAGCCTCCGAGCCCGCGCCGATTTCCGCGCCGATGAGTATTTCCGCCGCCGTGGAATCCGCCAATCAATCGCTCACCGCCATCTCGGAAAACGTCGCGCCCGTGACCGATGGCCGCACGACGCGCAAACGCATGTCGCCCCTTCGCCGCAAAATCGCCGCGCAACTCGTCATGGCGCAGCACACCGCCGCGATCCTCACGACTTTCAACGAAGTCGATATGTCCGCCGTGATGAAGCTGCGCAAAGATCTCGGCGAAGCATTCCTCGCCCAGCACGGCGTGAAACTCGGCTTCATGTCGTTTTTCATCAAAGCGACCGTCGCCGCGCTGGAGGCCGTCCCGCAAATCAACGTCCGCGTGGATGGCGATGACGTGGTGCAAAATCATTTCCATGATGTGGGCGTCGCCGTGGGCACGGAGCGCGGGCTCGTCGTCCCCGTCATCCGCGGCGCGAAAGAGAAATCGTTCGCCGACATTGAGCGCGACCTTGCTGCTTACGCGGTGAAAGCGCGCGACGGGAAAATCACCATCGAGGATTTGCAAGGCGGCGTCTTCACCATCAGCAACGGCGGCATCTACGGCAGCCTGCTGAGCACGCCGATTTTGAACCCGCCGCAAAGCGGAATCCTCGGGATGCACAAAATCCAGGAACGCCCGATGGCGGAAAAAGGCGTCGTGGTCATCCGCCCGATGATGTATCTCGCGATGAGCTACGACCACCGCGTGGTGGACGGCAAGGAAGCCGTGACGTTCCTCATCAAAATCAAAGACGGCCTCGAACAGCCGCACCGGCTTTTGCTCGGTCTGTAAGCGCGGGCTGCCGCAAGTCCCGGTAACATTTTAGCCTACTCTGGCTTTCACTGCATCTCCGCGCACACCTGCTCGACCGTTCCGCGCACCCACGCTGTATTACCCACGTAGTAATTCAGCGCATCCAGTGCGCGCTTGCGCAAATCCCCGGCTGCAAAGAATCCGCCCCCCGCGAGCAGCGCGATGTCCTCGCGGTCCTGCGGCGAAAAGCGACTGATTTTAGACACCGCGAGATCCACGGGCGAGAGCACGAATAGGCGCACCAGCCGTTCCTCATTGCCCATGCCCTTCCACTCGACCGCGTCCGCACGATAATCCGGGTGCATGAGCGCAAACGTGTCGTTGTAGTTTGCATCGAAATAAAGCGCCGACGGTGTCCCATCCTCGCGAACATAGTCCACCGTTAGCTCATTCAGCGGCAGGAGAAGGCGGGCGGAGAACGTCGCATCCACATCCTCGGTGAACCGCGCGCCGCAGTGGAAATGCAGCGCCATTCCGCCCGCGAGAAACATCCGAACCGGCTCGCCCGTGTAGCCACCGCCGCGCAAGAGCGCATCCAGTTTGTCCAGCATCGCGCCCATGGCGCGGGTGAGTTCAGGATGCAGCGAGTGCATGGTGTCTGCGCAGAAGGTTGGAAAAACGGGAACAGTCAAAAGCCGTGCGCCGCGCAAGATCGGCGAACCGTGCGCCCGGCTCCAGATGCTCCGCGACATCAAGCAACTCCCGCCGATGCCCGAACCATTCCACACCCGCAAGAAAAAGCGCCACCGCCGCCAGTTCATCGTGCGGCAGCCCCGCATAATCAACCCATCCAGCCGCACAAAAGTACTCGCGCTGTCGCGCGCAGAACTCCAGCAGAGCGGCCTCGGATTCACGGTTCATCATGCGTGAACCTAGCTGCGGCGTATGCGTGGGCAAGCCGCAAACACCACACTACGACCGCTGCGGCGCTTCTTTTACGCCCCCAGCGATTGCCGGAGCGCCTTCGCGATCTCCGCAAATGCCAGCGCAACGGCGCTCTCGGGCTCGGCGGCGGTGATCGGTTTTCCGCGGTCTCCGCTTTCGCGCGTGGCGATGTCGATCGGGATCTGGCCGAGGAGGGGTATTTTGTGCCGCGCCGCTTCACGCTCGCCACCGCCGCTGCCGAAGATGTCGTAGCGCACGCCGTCGCTCGGGCATTGGAAATACGCCATGTTCTCGATGATGCCGAGCACGGGGACGTTCACTTTCTGGAACATCGCGACGGCCTTCCGCGCGTCGAGCAGCGCGACTTCCTGCGGCGTGGTGACGATGATTGCGCCGGTGAGCGCGACCGTCTGCACGATGGTGAGCTGGATGTCGCCGGTGCCGGGCGGCAGGTCGAGCACGAGGAAGTCCGTGCCGTCCCATTTCACCTGCCGGAGAAATTGCTGCGTGTACTTCGTGACCATGGGGCCGCGCAGGATGGCGGGAGCGTCGTCTTCGAGCAGGAAGCCCATGCTCATGAGCTTCAGACCGTAGCGCTCGATGGGGATGATGCGGTTGTCGTCATCCGCGAAAGGCCGCTCGTTTGCGCCGAACATGATGCCGACGCTCGGGCCGTAAAGGTCGCAGTCGCACAGGCCGACGCTCGCGCCCGTCGCTGCGAGTGCGCACGCCAGATTCGCTGCGACGGTGCTCTTTCCGACGCCGCCTTTCCCGCTGGCGACGGCGATGATATACTTCACTCCGGGGATGGAAGTTTGCGGCATGGACTGCGCGCCCATCGGCTGCTGCTGCGGCGCGGTGATGTCGATGCGCACGACGGCGCTCGTCACTCCCTCCATCGCGGCCAGCGCAGCCTCGGCGTTCGCTTTGATCTGCTGCGGCACGGCGGAGTCGGCGGTGGACATGCTCATTTGCACGACGACTTCCGTGCCGGTGATGCGGATGTCTTTGACGAGACCAAAGCTCACGATGTCGCGGCTGAAGCCGGGGTATTTGACGGTGGCGAGTTGCTGGCGAATGGAGTCAGTATTGATCATAGAAATTGAGAGTCGTCGGTCGGGGGCGCGCGGTCCGTGTCACTTCGCGGCGAGTGCTTCGCGCACCTCTGCCTCCGGCAACGTGCGATAAGTCACCGCGACAGGCGACTTGTGCTCCATCACGATGGCCTCGATGCTGACATTCGCGAGCTGCGCATGGATGTGCGCAACGAGTTCTGTAGCCGGGGGAAGCTCCGTCTCGCGCTCCTGCGAAAGCGCCAGATGCCCGGCGGCCCAGGTATTCGCGGCAGTGCGAAGTGCGTCGGCGAGTCCGGCGTTTGATGCCGTGTGCGCCGCGAGATAAGTTTCCATCTGCCGCATCGCATTCGCCTTCCCCGCGATGACGCCGAAGTCCTCGAACGACTTCCCAAACGAACCGCCGTTCGTGCGGATGGAACCATCGAAGTCCACCCGCGCAAAAAGATTCGGAGCACCGCGCCGCCCGAGTTCTGCGAAAAGCAGGCGGGCGAGAAAAGGCGGCCCGTACACTTGCTCAAACGCCGCCTTCAGTGCAGGCGAGAGCGAGAAATTAGCGAGCCGCCGCAGCGACACATCATCCGCCGAACGTGCGAAACCCTCCGCCCCTGCGACCTCGATTGCCGCAAGGCGCAGCCGCTCGATGTCGCCCGGATGCCCGAGCCCGCCGAGGGCGATGCGGTCGTGAACCTCGAACAGCTTCTGCCTCTCACGGCTCAGCGTGAAAAGCAGCACTCCTTCGCGATAGCTGAGCCCCACAATCGGGCTGCCCGTCGCGAGTTGGTCCTCGATATATTCGCGCCGGTTGGCAATCGCCTCCACCCAGCGGAAAGGTTCTTCGTGCATATCAGTTTTTGTTCAGCAGCTTTTTCACATCCTCGATGCTCATCGGCTCCAGATTTCCGTTCCAAGGATTCTCGAACCTCGTCTGATCCTCCGGACGGATTCCGCGCGTGAAGCGGTCGGCTTCTTTGCCGAGAAACTGCCGCGTTCCATCCGCCACGACTGGTATCGCCGCGGACTTTCCGGCCTCGCGCGCGGCGTCGGTCTCGTAGCCTTTACTCCGTGCAGTCTTGCCGGCTTCGCTCGCTTCGTGAGCTTCGCCCGTCCGCGCCTCCTTGGTGGTGAATCGCAATTTCTCCAGCCACGCCGTCTTCGCGCCGCGATACTCGCCCGAGGAAAACTCTTTCGTCCGCACTCCGTCCACGAACCGAAACTCCGACGTGTATGCCGACTTGCTGGAAAGCGAACTCGTATTCCCGAAGCGCGCCGTCGCCGGATTAAAGACGCGCTTTTTATCCGGCACCATCACTTCCGCACCACGCACCGAGCCCGCTTCGCCTGAGACCACCTTGCTACGCCGCTGGGCTTCCATCGTCTTCAGCCGTGTTGCTTCCTCTACTTCATCGATGCGACGCGCCTGTTCCTCCGGCGTGGCACAGCCGGATAAAAGACACACGATGACGAAAAAAAGGAAACGCACAAACGAGCGATGCCACCGGATGGAAGTCCGGTCAAGAGCCGCGCTCACTTCCCCTCGTTGGGAGCCAGCACAAAATCCACATACCGGCTGCTGGTGCGGCGGAGCCGATTGCTCATTTCGCGGGCGATACCGAGCAGAAGCTTGAACGCCGCCGCCGGAAAAAACCCCGCCAGCGCACGCAAAACGCCTTCATTGATTTTCAGCAGAATGCAATCCGTCACCGCCTGCACATCCGCGCTGCGGGGCAGATGGTCAAAGAGCGCGACTTCGCCGAAAATGTCGCCCGCATCAAGGCGGTCGAGCTCCACGAGATCGCCCTCGCGCCGCCGCACGACGCGGCACTTCCCGTCGGCGACATAGAACATGGCATTTCCGGGGTCGCCCTGCTTCACGATGATTTCACCAGCGAGATACATCGTGGGATCTGCGAGGCTCAGGAACTCTTCCAGTTCCACGTCGGTGAACTCGCTAAAAAGCGAGGCGGACTTTAGTTTATCGTGAATCGGGTGGCGTATGCTCATGGTAGTATAATGTCGGACTCAGAGCCCAAAAGATAGCAGCCGTTCCAGCGGAGGAAAGGCAGGAATTTAACAGGAAGGGATTGCCCGATGCGGGGAATGCCGGTAGGCGGATGAAAAAACACGCCTCATGGAAAACGAACCCGTCTTCAATCCCTACGCCGCCCCGCAAGCGGATCTCTCCCAGCCAGTGCCCCTCAACGTCGAGGCCACCCGGCGGCATCTTTTGAAGCACGAGGCGAGCGTCAGGAGTGTCGGGACGCTCTACTTCCTTTGCGGGATTGTGCTCGTTTTGAGCGGAGTGGGTCTGATCGCGGCAGCACAGGAGCGCGTATTGGCGGTGACGTTTATCGGGGGCGGCATTCTGCAACTTTGGCTGGCAGTCGGGCTGCGCAAGCTCAAGAGAGTCGTCCGAATCCCCACGATGATTCTCGCCGGAATCGGGCTGCTTGGATTCCCGGTAGGCACGATCATTTCGGCGTACATCCTTTATTTACTGGGGAGCCAGAAAGGCGTGCAGGTATTCTCGGACGAATATGCGGAGGTCATCGCCGCCACTCCGCACATCAAATATCGTTCGTCCAAATTGGTGATCGGGCTGCTGATTCTAATCGTCGCGCTGATCGTGTTCGGCGTGATCGCGGCGATGATGGGACACTGAAAGTCCCTGCCGTATGAAGAGCGAACCGACTTTCAGACTAAAAACCGCAGTGGATAACAGCAAACGAACGCAAAGAACACCAAGGATGTGATCTGCAAGGATTGGCGCACTCACCGCCTCGATGAATAGATGCCGATCCGTGTTGGCGCATCAATCCGCTTCTTTTGTGTTCTTTGCGTTCTTTCGCGGTTAAACCTAGAAACGCTAATGGATTGACAGCGCAAGGCGCAAAAGGCGCGAAATCATCTGTTTGCAGAGAATCGCTTACCCACCCAGTGGGTGAACGCCCTCGCATCGGTAAAACGCTCTATTTTAGCGCCTTTCGCGTTTTTCGCGGTTCCCAATTCGAGAGGCGACTACGAAGAGCCCGAAGTGCGCGAAGATCCGGAGCGAATGACTGCGGCTGGCCGTTTCTTCGCGTCCTTCGCGGTCTTCGTAGTCTTCAAAATTTTCGGACACGTATCACGACCCCGGGCAAGATTGCAGAACTCGCGGGCGACTCGCCGCTTCACGCCTGGTCAGGATACAACTCGCGATAGCGGATGGCCTGCAATCCGATGGTCGCGGCGACGCCGAGGATCTCGTCGTCCGTCGCGCCGCGTGAAAGATCCGCGCAGGGCTTCGAGAGACCGAGCAGGATTTGGCCGTAAGCCTCCGCTCCGGCAAGATACTTCACCAGCTTGCTCGCGATGTTCGCGCTGTTCAGGTCCGGGAAGACGAGCACGTTCGCCTTTCCTGCGACGAGGCTGTCCGTGGCTTTCAGCGTGGCGAGGTCGGGGACGAGCGCCGTGTCGGCCTGCATCTCGCCGTCGATCTCTATCTCCATCCCGCCTTCGAGCGCCATCTGTTTGGCCAGCGCGGCGGCTGCGGCGACTTTTTGCACACACGGAAGCTGCGAGCCGCCTTTGTTGGAAAAACTCAGGAATGCGACGCGCGGTTTATTGCCCGTGAGCTGGCGGCAGACGTTCGCGGTTTGGATGCCGATTCGCGCAAGCTGCTCGACGGTCGGCTCCGGAATAACCGCGCAGTCTGCGAATAAAATGACCCCGCGTTCGCCGTAGCGTTTGTTGCTCAAATCGAGCATCTGGCAGCTCGAAATCATCGTCTCGCCGGGGTGAGGCTTGATGAGCTGAATCAGCGGACGGAGCGTGCTGGCAGGCGTCAACCCAGCACCCACCACGAGGCCGTCCACGAGATTGTGCTGCACCATCATTGAGGCAAAATAGCTCGGCTTGCTGAGGATTTCGCGGGCCTGCGCATTGCCGAGATCGCGGTAGCGCTTCAGCTTTTCGAGGCGCGGGATAAACTGCTCCAGTTCCGATGAAGTTGATGGATCGACGATGCCGATGTGATCGAGATCGACGTCCTGCGATTTCGCCGCCGCTTCGACGTCGGCGCGTTTGCCGAGAAGAATTGGCGTGCCAAGCTTCAGCCGCGAGAACTCGCGGGCTGCGCGGAGGACGACGGGCTCGGTTCCTTCCGGGAAAACAATCCTCTTCGGGTGGCGTTTCAGCTTCTCAAATACCGACTCAATAAACCGTGACATGCGGCGGAGAGTGCTTTGCCGCGTTGCTACTGTCGAGCTTCACTTGAGGATTGAGCGGAGCCAAACAGGAAGTTCATTAATCGCGCAAACGACGCCCCCGGGGAAATCCTTCATTTGCCCCACGCGCCCGTCTTTCCACACCCAGGCATCCGGGCAATACGGCCCGACCTTGCGCGGATCGCTCCACGTGTGGATCGACAGAAGCCGCGGGTTCACCGCTGCGGCGATGTGCATCGGACCGCTGTCCACACTCACGACAAATCGCGCATTTCGGAGCACTTCGCACAACTCCGGCAGCGTCGTGCGATTTAGTAAATCGACCACATTCGGCGCAGCGAGCGGTTTCTCCTCCGCACGCCCTGCAATCACCACCGGCAACGGCGCGAGCGCCGCGCAAAACTCCGCCACCTGCCCCACCGTGAGCGATTTCCCCGCTCCGCGCGAAAACGGATGCAGCACGACATATTCACTCGGCAATCCCGCCGGCAAAACGGCGCGCGGCAGCTTCCACTCCAGCGGCCCTGCGGTATCGCAGCCAAGTGCGGCGACGAGCGAAAGATAGCGCGTCACCGCATGAACAGGAATGCTGCGAGACGGTACACCTACGACGTGCCGGTGAAAAAATCGCGCACCTTCCCGCGAGTCCGAAGTCCCCCAGCTCTCGCCGCCCGCCTTCCGCGCAAGGTATCCGCTTCGCAGCAGGCCTTGGAAATCGAGCACAAGGTCCGCTTTCACCCGCTCTTTCAACGTCCCCGCCCACCGGGAGAACCGCAGCAGCCCGCCCAGCCCGCGAAACTCCCCACGCGGGAACTCCACGATCTCATCAATGTCCGCATTTCCCACGAGCAGCGGTGCCCACTCCGGGTTCACCAGCCACGACAGTCGCGCGCCGGGCCAGCGCTTCTTTATACAGGCGACGGCAGGCAGCGTATGGACCACGTCGCCGAGCGAGCTGGGCTTGATGACTAAAATAGACCGCGGATTTTCCAAGTGCCCCACGGCATACGCGAGACGGCGTTGCTTTGCCATCCGGGAATTCGCCCAAACGTGGTGGTGGGTGTGATTAAAAGTGGAATGCTGCTTGTAGTAGGATAGGCATCCTGCCTGTCGGGGTGGGATGGGGCTTCAATCCCGTCCAGAGCGACAAGCAGGAGCCTTTGCGGTGGCCTTTGCGAAGGGACGAGGGGAAATTGGACAGGCTGGAAGCCCATCCCACTCCGACACCCTAGAAGGCTGTCCTACTACCGTCGCGCGTCGCGCTTCCATTCCACTTTTAATCATACCCCGTGGTGGTCAAAATACGACACGCGATTTGAAATTGGCTTTTTCTATACACCACCCGATCCCCTCAATCCCGCGACTGATCACCTTTTTTCCTCTGTAAAAGTGCGAGTGGCACGGTGCTGGCATGGCCGTTGCTAGGGGCGGCTTGTCAAAGCGAGTGTCGGTTATCCGATAGTGCGCCACCACCGGTGGTCAATATCAGACAGCAGGCGGCGATTTGGCTCAAATCAACAAACCTACATCAGGAAAAAAATAACGCATGAAACTAACTCGAACCGTAACGCACCTCGCCATGGCAGCCGCCATGTTGCTGGGTCTAGGCACCGCATCGTTGTCCGCGCAGGATGCAGCGCCCGCCACTCCACCTGCGGCGGCAGCACCTGCCGCAGCAGCACCCGCAGCGGCAGAGGCCACTGCGAGTCTGGAACAGCGCATCGCCATCCTCGAAGCCGCGCTCACCAACGGAGACCCCTCTGCGGCTTTGAAAACCGCGAAGGACAAGGACGGCAACGCCGCGATGCCCGAGGGGCTCGATGTCGCGAAGTTCGCTCCCACCTCGCTCAGTTCCGCGCCCGGTCACAACGGCTTCATGATGGTCTGCACCGCGTTGGTGCTCTTCATGACGCTCCCCGGACTTGCGCTCTTCTACGGCGGTCTCGTCCGTAAAAAGAACGTCCTCTCCGTCTGCGCACAATGTCTCGGCATCGCCGGTCTCGTCACCATCCTTTGGTGGGCGGTCGGCTACAGCCTGGTGTTTGATGACAGCAACAAGGCATCCGGTCTCGCAGCCTTCATCGGCGGCTCCGGGAAGTTCTTCCTCAGCGGTGTGAGCAGCACGCCGAACACAAACTACTCCTACTGGGTCGGAGAAAACGTGTTCTCCATGTATCAGCTCATGTTCGCAATCATCACACCGGCGCTCATCGTCGGCGCGATTGCAGAGCGCATGAAGTTTTCGGCCATCCTGCTCTTCGTGGCGCTCTGGATGTTCATCGTCTATTTCCCAATGGCCCACATGGTCTGGGGCATCACAGGCTTCATGAACGGCGTCTGGAACTCCGGCGCAAGCATCAAGGCCATCGACTTCGCAGGCGGCACCGTGGTCCACATGACCTCCGGTTGGAGCGCGCTCGTCCTCTGCATCATGCTTGGAAAGCGCATGGGCTTTGGAAAAGAAAAGATGGCACCGCACTCGATGGTCCTTTGTATGGTCGGCACCGGGATGCTCTGGGTCGGATGGTATGGCTTCAACGCAGGTTCGGCAGTTGCTGCTGACGGCGTCGCCAGCAACGCCTTCCTCACCACCACACTCGCAGCGGCCACCGCAGGCTTCGTATGGGCGGTCATTGAGAAACTGCACCGCGGCCACATGTCGGTCCTCGGCTTCTGCTCGGGAATCGTCGGCGGACTCGTAGTCATCACACCTGCTTGCGGCTTCGTCACCGCAAACGGCGCGATGATCATCGGCCTCCTCGCAGGCATCGTGCCTTACATCTTCGTCAGCATCGTCAAAGCCAAGCTCGGCTACGACGACGCGCTCGACACCTTCGGCGTTCACGCAGTGGGCGGCACCCTCGGTGCCATCCTCACCGGCGTCCTCGCCACGCTCGACAGCGGCAACGCGAACCTCGCCACGAACCTCAAGGACATCGTCGGCAAGACCCTCGTCGTCGAACAGTTCAAGGCAATCGCCCTCACACTGGTGCTCAGCATCGTCGGCACAATCGTCATCACATTTATCGTCAAGGCAGTCTTCGGACTACGCCCAGAGCCAGAGGCAGAAGTCTCCGGCCTGGACATCACAGACCACGGCGAAGAGGGGTACATCCTCTAAGAACCTCATGTAGGGGGGAAACCAACTCGGGCGGAGTGGATTATGGACGCCCGGGTTGGAACCCTTCACACAACCAAAAAAAACTTAAACAATCATGTAGGAGGGAACCCAACCTGGGCGGAGCGGACTATGGACGCCCAGGTTGGAGCCCGCTCCCAAGCGAAAAAACACAACACGCAACACACCATGAAAAAAATCGAAGCAATCATCAAACCATTCAAACTCGAAGAAGTGAAAGACGCCCTCGCCGCCATCGGCATCGAAGGCATGACAGTCACCGAAGTCAAAGGATTCGGACGCCAAAAGGGCCACACCGAAATCTACCGCGGCAGTGAGTACACAGTGGACTTCCTGCCGAAGATCAAACTCGAGACCGTCGTCACCGACGAGCTCGCCGACCAAGCCGTCGCAGCCATCATCAAAGCAGCCAAGACCGGCAAAATCGGGGATGGAAAGATATTCGTCTCCGGCGTCGAGCAAGCCGTCCGCATCCGCACCGAAGAGATGGGCGAAAAGGCGGTCTAAAAACGATCAATGCCCCGTGAGGCACTGAAACGCATCGCGCCGGTCTTCTGCAAGGGAGACCGGCGCGATTTCTTTGTACGGGAGGACGGCGGCAACGGATCAACTAAATGCGCTAAAAGGCGCCAAAAACTCCTGCGGTCGAGATCCCGCCTCCATGATGCCCACGCCGGTCCCCGCAGGATTCTCCCTTTAGCGAAATTTCGCGTCTTTAGCTGATCCAAAAACGCAGTTTAATATCCACGGAAGGCACTGAAGGACCCGCAAAACCCCGCTCGTGAAGGGAACCGAGCATGTCCTTTTGTTGAACACCTGGAGTCTCGGAATGAATTGGTTTTTCTGAACTTCCGTGTATTCCGTGGAGGCACCATGCGCCACATCGTCCTCGCCACCACCGTACTCGCCGCCACTGCCTTTGCCCAAGAGAACAAGGTTTCGCAGTGGAACGGCTACGAGAGAACCGACTACAAATTTGCCGACCATGCGGCGCTGATTGTGAAGCCGAAGACTCCGGCGGCGGGGAATCCGTGGATTTGGCGGACGGAGTTTTTCGGGCACGAGCCGCAGGGCGACATCGCGCTGCTGGCGGCGGGGTGGCATGTAGCGTATTACCAAATCAGCGACATGTACGGGTCGCCGGCGGCGGTGGGGCTGATGGAGAAATTCCATGCGCAGGCGACGGCGGAGTATAAGCTGGCGAAGCGCGTGGCGCTGGAGGGCTTCAGCCGCGGGGGGCTGTATGCGGTGAACTTTGCGGCAGCGAATCCGGACAAGACGGCGGCGCTTTATCTGGATGCGCCGGTGCTGGACATCCGGTCGTGGCCAGGTGGCAAGGGTAAGGGCGCGGGCGGGGCGCGGGAGTGGAAGCAGGCGATGGATGCGTTTGGGCTGACGGAGGAGACGGCGAAGACGTTTGCGGGAAGTCCCATCGACAAGACGTCGGTGCTGGCGAAGGCCAAGATCCCGATTATCGCGGTGGTCGGGGATGCGGATAAGGTGGTGCCTTATGACGAGAACACGAAGCCGTTTGCGGAGAAAATCCGGAAGGAGGGCGGAGTGATCGAGGTGATCGAGAAGGCGGGAGTGGACCATCATCCGCATTCGCTGAAGGATCCGAAGCCGATCATCGATTTCCTGCTGAAGAACGCACTGAAGGACTGAGCGGGCCGAAATGGACAGGCACCGGATTCAGCGATTCGTCATGCCAGCTCGGTTCGACGGGGGTTGGTTTCGGATTGGCGTCGAGCTCGCACCAACCTCCGTGCGGAGTAGCGTGCCCACTACCGGAAGCGGTCTGGATTCATCAGCATCAGCGGGAGCGATGTGGGCTCGCCACTGAGCAGCTCGCTCATGAGTTGCCCCGTGATCGGGCCGAGGCTGAGGCCCATCATCGCGTGGCCGGAAGCCGTGGAGAGGTTTTCGTATTCCGCAAATCGGCCCATATAGGGCATTCCGTCCGGCGAGCATGGGCGCAGTCCGCGCCACGGCTGGATACCCTCGAAGTCTTTCGGTGAAAACTCCGGAAAATAGCGCTGTATCGCATTCACGATTCCCTTCACCCGGCGCGCTGTGATGTCCTCATTCAGCCCCGCGATTTCCATCGTGCCGCCGAAGCGTAGTGTCGAGCCCATCGGCGTAACCGCAACGCGGGCCTCCGTGAAAATCGAGCACAGCTCCGGCAACTGGCGGGGTTGCTGCACCGTGAGCGAGTATCCTTTCCCCGCCTGCATCGGCAGGCTTATGTGCAGCGCCCGCACCAATTCCGGCGACCACGAACCCCCGCACAATACGAACTCATCCGCCGCGATTTCTCCCGCCATCGTCTCCACGGCCTCCACGGTGCGCCCATTGTAAATCACGCCCTTCACATCCGTCCCCCAATGGAAGTCCACGCCCATCCGCTCGCACTCCGCGAGCAGCCTCGACATGAAACGCCCCGGTGAAAGGTGGCAGTCTTTCGGAAAGAAAACGCCGCCCGCGACATCCATCGTCACTCCCGGATCGAGTTGCGCGACGCCGCGTGCATCGATTACTTGCGCCGGCACCCCGAGTGCATTTGCCTTTGCCGCCGCACCCGCTTCCTCATCGAGCGCGTGCTGCGTTTTGCACAGCATGACGAGTCCGCGTTTCACCAGACCGAAGTCATTCCCCGGCAATGTCGCGAATTCCTCAAACAGCGCACGACTTGCAAACGAAAGGTCGCGGATCAACGGCGCGCACTGCGCGACATGAGCCCGTGTCGCCGACCGCATGAACCGCCACGCCCAAGCAATGAGTTCCCAATCGAGCCGCGGCTTGATGTAGAACGGCGACTCTGGATTCCACATCCACTTGAGCCCCAGCGCCACCATGCCGGGCGCAGCGAGCGGAATAAAATGCGACGGCACGATCATCCCCGCATTTCCAAACGAACAGCCATCACGCTCCGCTGAATTCCGATCCAAAACCGAGACGCGATGCCCCCGTTTCGCGCAAAAATATGCCGTGCTTAGCCCGATGACGCCGCCGCCGATGATAAGAATGTGTTTACTCACGCATTGTAGGTAAGCGCATCCCGTTTCCCGCGTAAACGCGGCTTTTTGTTCCAAGCCGGAGCAAGTCTCCAGTTGAGAGGCGGACTGTCACTGGTTCGCGCACTGTTGTTGTCTTCTCTGCTGCGGGCACAAGAGAAGGGAAATCAAATTTCGGCGCTGTAAGGAGGGTTGGCGCTTTTGCACCTCGACGGGTCTGCTGGGCCGCTCGGCAGATCCCATCCATCGAAGCGGTCTCTTTTGGTCTAGCCCTAACGCAGGGCGAGTCGAGGGCGGGGGGCGCTCGTGCGGGGTTGCCGCTCAGTGAACGATTCCACAACCGGTATGCGCTCTTCCTGCCCAGGCTTCTTCGGAACTGCGGATCGGAGGAGCTTCAATGCGCCGATCCCAAAAACAGCCTCTGGCACCGCGACATCAAACGAACCGAAAATAAACACATAGGTAAGAGGCTCGATTATCAACGGTAGGCACATGAAATAACACAGCGATTCGTAGGGTGAACCCTTGAACGCTTTACAAAGCTTCCATCCTTCGCGGGCCAGTAGTAAAATCATGGCCAAGTAAAGGAGCAGGCCAATGTATCCAATGTATCGAATCGAAGTGACTGGTCCGCTGTGGAAGTTTCCCACGATCATCAAGTTCTCCCGCGTGTCCTCCGTCGTTCCGTGCTGCGCGTAGTAACTCATGATCGCGTAGTCCGTCTTCTTGATTCCGAACCCGTCTCCCCAGAGCTTGTTCTCAATGTAACGGTCCGTGAGAAGGGCTTGTTTCCACATATATAAACGCCACTCGGTTGACTCTTTCCCTTCCGAGACAGCCAAAGCATCCCAGTTTCCTGGAAGGAACGAGAGTGTTCGTTGAATGTTCTTTGGTAGGTCGAACAGGACGTTGTTGAATGTTACTGTGAAAAGAAGGGCCAAAATGGCCAAGCTGACCATTCTCAGGACCTCGCTTCGTCC
>JAYSTZ010000636.1:0-6839 GCA_043719365.1 Verrucomicrobiaceae bacterium
CAAGCACACTCCGCCCGAACCATCCGGAAATCGAGAGCCTGCGTAACCAGCTTCGCGCTCCGTGACCAAGGCGAACCGCGCGCTTGTCGTTCACCTCGCCACCCTGCTGCTCACTATTGCCGGGCTCATTGCGCTCGCCCGCTTCTTTCCCCTCGCGGAAAAAATCGCCGCGCTTCAGACCACGCTCGCCACCAAGCCGCTCCTCGGCGCGATTCTGCATCCCTTGCTCTTCGCACTCTGCAACATTTTTCTCCTCCCCGGCGGACTGCTCGCCATGAGTGGCGGGCTCTTCTTTGGTGTTTGGAAAGGCTGGCTGCTGAATCTCATCGGCTCGGTCCTTTCGGCGTGGGTCGCGATCCTCATCGCCCGCCACGGCGCACGAGGATTGATCGAACGCAGATTCCTCACCCAGCCGCGCTGGGCATCGCTCGACGCAGCCATCGCCCGCGATGGATGGCGCGTGGTTTTCCTCACCCAGCTCCATCCCCTCGCTCCCAGCAGTCTGCTCAACTACCTTTACGGAGCGACCCGCATCCCCATCGCTCAAAGCCTGCTTTGGACAGCGCTCGGCCAGGCACCCGGCCTCCTTCTTTACGCATACCTTGGCAGCATCTCGCATACCGGCATCGAAGCCGCCAGCGGTCACACGACAATCGGGACATCCGACTGGGCGATTTGGGCCGCCATTCTTGTCAGCAGCGTCGTCATTCTCACGCTCCTAGCCCGGCTCTCGCGGCGCATCCTCAGCCAATCGAGCGGCCTTGATGAGTTAAACGACGAATGACGCACCTGCCGAACCTCTCGGTTTTTTCGTGGTATTTTGCCCCCTCCGTGTAACGTCGCGGACCGGTTCCCTCAGTAACTTACACGAACATGAATATCCAACGCATCGCCATCGCACTTCTTTGGCTCGTCACCGTGATCGCTGCCTACTTCATCGGCGGCAGCAATGAAACAAATCCAGCCACGCCAGCCGTAAAGTCTGCATCCGGTCACTCAGGCGGCGACGCGAGCACCGAGCGCGGTCCCCGCGAAGTCGTCCGCAAACAGGACGGCTCCGAGGAAGATCCCGGTCGCCGCGAGAAAGCGAACATCCCTATGCTCATCGCGAAAGCCCGTGTCGAAATGGGCTCCGGTATGGGCGGCATGATGAATATGCGCGGTATGTTGCGCGCCATTGCACCGATCATTGAGCTCGACGATTCGCAAATTCAGGAAGCCCTCGCCGAAGTCGAAAAGAGCATCAAGGAACCCCAGCAGCGCATGATGTTTTACTCCATCCTCCTCGGCCAGTGGGCCGAAAAAGACGGAAAGGCAGCCCTCGACTACGCGGATAAAAGCATCAAGGACAACCCGATGTTCGGCATGGGAATCAAAGCCAGTATCATCGGTGGATGGGCTCGCACCAATCCCGACGCGGCATGGCGCTGGTACGAGAGCGAAGGCAAAAACTCCACCGACAGTCGCACCGGCATGATGGCCCTCAGTTCGCTCTTTGCCGGCCTCGCAGCACAGGATCTCGACGCTGCTATCGCCAAACTCGATACCATTGAGGAAAGCCAGCGTCCCATGGCCATCAGCGGCCTCGCCATGTCCGGCATGAGCGGCGACGCGCGCCAGCGCTTGCTCGACCGCTCCGCATCACTCCCCGCCGCCACACGCGACGCCATTCGCCAAGGAACTCTCGGCCAATGGGCTATGATGGAGCCCGAAGCCGCCATGAAGTATCTCCAGACTCTCCCCGCCGAGGAACAAAAGCCCCTCCGCACCAACATCGCCCAAAGCATGATGATGATGAATCCCAAGCAAGGTGCCGAACTCCTCCTGAAAGACGCCAGCGCCGAAGAAAAGCCCCGCATCTACGACCAGGCCGTCGGCCAGTGGGCCTACCAAGACCCCAAAGCCGCCGGCCAATGGCTTACCCAGCAGCCACAGGGTCCAGAACTCGACAACGCCCGCATGACATTCGCCACCATCGTCTCACAGAAAGAACCCGCCACTGCCATGGACTGGGCAAAGAGTGTCACCAAACCGGAATTGCGCGAACAGTCCATCGGCCAAGTTTACATGGCATGGAAAGGTCGCGACCCCAACGCCGCAGAAGCGGCATTAGACAGCAGCGGCCTCTCTGCCGAGGCCATCGACAGCATGCGGAAAAACGTCCCGAAACCCGTCGAGACCGCCGATAGGGTCTTTACGCGCCCCGCCATCCGAGCCGAGAGCGACGCGCCGAAACGCTAGCTAAAGAACCTCGCCGGGGGGGAAGTTCGAACATTCCCTTGCGCTCGCCGGAACGTGGCGCTTGTCTCGTTCGTCCAATGTCCGGCTTCCGACTCTTTGATTTAAATCCCGAGCAAGAACTCGCGGTGCGCACCACCGAGGGGCCTTTGCTCATCCTTGCCGGAGCGGGCAGCGGAAAGACGCGCGTCATCACGATGCGCACCGCTTACATGCTCAGCCAGGGCATCCCAGCCGACAGCATACTAGCCGTCACGTTCACCAATAAAGCCGCGACCGAAATGCGCGAGCGACTTGCCGCACTCGTCCCCGAAGAGCAGGCAAAAAAGGTCACCATGTCCACCTTCCACGCGCTTTGCGTGCGCATCCTGCGGCAGGACATCGAAGCCCTCGGCTACAAAAAGAACTTCTCCATTTACGACGAGGGCGATCAGATGGGACTCATCAAAAAGATCATCACCCGCACGGCATCCAAGGACGAGAAACTCGACCCGCACGCCGCGAAAAACGCCATCAGCAAAGCGAAGAACAACGGCTGGCGAGAACCGCAGGATGACAAGACCCTCCTCGGTGCAGTCTTCCTCCGCTACAACGCCGAACTCAAAACACTCAACGCGGTCGATTTCGACGACCTGCTCCTTCTAACGGTAAAACTCCTCAACGAGCACCTGCCCGTCCAAGAGCGCTGGCACCGCCGATTCCGCTACCTCATGGTGGACGAATTTCAGGACACCAACCGGCTCCAGCTCGACCTAGTCTCGCTCCTTGCCAAGCCGCATCCAGCATCGCCGGAATTTGCAGGGATGCGCCCGAACGTCGCAGTCGTGGGCGACGACGACCAGTCGATCTACGGCTGGCGCGGTGCCGACGTGACCAACATCCTCGAATTCGAGGCCCACTTTCCCACGCCCACCGTCGTCAAACTCGAGCAAAACTACCGCTCCACCAACTTCATTCTCGGCACGGCAAACTCGCTCATCAAAAATAACCCCCGCCGCCGACCAAAGAATCTCTGGAGCGCCAAAGACGGCGGCGAGAAAGTCAAAATCATCGCCATGCCCGATGATCGGCAGGAAGCCGAATTCATCACCGAAGAAATCAACGCGCGCAAGACCGCCGAGAACCAAAAGTGGGAAGACTTTGCCATCCTCTTCCGCATGAACGCGCAGAGCCGTCAGCTCGAAGAAAACCTCCGCCGTCTCCGCGTCCCTTATCGCATCATCGGCGGCAAAAGCTTCTTCGATCGCCGCGAAGTCAAAGACGTTCTCGCCTACGCTTCGTGCCTGCTCAACGTCGATGACGACGTCGCCCTGCTTCGCATCATCAACACGCCCGCCCGCGGCATCTCCGACACCACCGTCGAGAAGGCCACGGAATACAGCATCCACACCCGCACATCGGTCTTCAAAGCCCTCCGCGACGACCGCTTTCTCGGCGCGCTCCGCCCTGCCACGCAAAACGCTATCGAGAAATTTGCAGCCTTTCTCGACGAGCACGAAACGAAGCTCCACGAGCCCCTCTCCAATCAGCCCGCAGTTCTCCGCAAACTCATCGAAGAAAGCGGTTATCTCGCCGATCTCCAGCGCACCTGCAAGACGCCGGAAGAATGGATGGATCGCGAAAAAAGCGTCCGCGAAATCCTCACCAGCTTTGAGCTTTTCGAGGGCCGCAGCGACAAGGGCCTGCAAGGATTCCTCGATGAAATGATGCTCCGCCAAGAGCGCGACGAAGACAAGGAAGACGACCAGGGCGGCGTCACGCTCATCACGCTCCACGCCAGCAAAGGCCTCGAGTTCCCGCATGTATATCTCATGGGCGTCGAAGAAGGTGTCATCCCGCACGACCGCTCCAAACTCGAAGGCACCGTGGACGAAGAACGGCGGCTGCTCTATGTCGGAATCACCCGCGCCCAACGCACGCTCTCGCTCACTTGGTGCCGTCAGCGCATGAAATACGGGAGCGCCTCGCCCTGCATCTCCAGCAGCTTTTTAAAAGAGCTCAACCCCGAGCTCATTGAGCACCTCGACGTGGGAACAATTCTCAATGCCCCCGTCGCCGAAGAAAAAGCCGCCGCAAAATTCGGCGCGATCTTCGACATGCTCGGCAAACTGTAGGACGGAACTACCGGAGCATGAGCTCGACGGCTGCGGTCTTTTTCCCTTCCGCTGCGAGGGCGAAGGCGGACTTGCTGCGGAACCAAATCGGCGCGTTCGGCCGACGGGCGGTACTGAGAACAATTTGCCGGGCTTCGGCGACTTCTCCCGCTTTTTCGAGCGCACTCACAAGACCCGCGATGCTGCTGAAGTTGTCCGGAGCATTGATCAACAATTCGCGCGCCGAGGCGATGGTTCCACCACGTGGAAGTTCGATGGGCTTGGACTCTTTTTCGACGCCGCTCAGAATATCCCACGCCCGCGAGTCATCGCCCAGTTTGTGAAGCAGCGTCGCCCAATGGCGGTAGTCGAGCTTCCGGCGCGCGCCGTGTCTTTTGATCCATAAATCCACCTGCTCAAGACTCGCCCAGTAATAGCCGCAACGGTTAAAAGTCATACGCTCTTCTTCGGTGAGCGCTTCGATGAGCGCGCGCTGCTCCCACCACATGTCAAATTCCTGGCGGGATTCCTCGATGGGCCGATTGAGCGCTTCCACAAGCAAAGACGCATAAGTGAGAAGGAGCTCGGGGCGCTCCGCACAGAACGTATCCCACAACCCGGTGGCCGTGGGGAACGACCGGGTCTCGGCAATGGCGATGCGAAGGATATCCGTTTTTGCGAACTGCGCTTTATCCACGGCTTGCTGCCAGTAGCCGATTGCAAGGCCTTTGGATGCAGGTGCCGCGTCGTACGCCGCCTGCATGGATTCACGATAAAGACTCGGCGTGAGACGGGAGACGACCTCAAAGCGCCACTGCCACTGCGGATTCACGGGCCGGCGCGCTCGCATCAGCGGGATTTGATTCTCCAGTTCGCGTCTCGCAGTGCTTTGCTGAACCTCCCAATCAAGCGGAAAGTACGTGGCCAGCGCCTGCCATTCCTCGAGCGTCGGGCGGGCCTTCGAGCCCGCACGACGGGCTGCGTATGCACTTTCGCGCTCCGCCATTATCAGCGGCTCCACCGGCGACCACAGCGGTCCCGAGCCCAAAAACGGGACGACCCAAAAACCGGCCACTGCGATCGGAACAAAGGCGCTGAGTCGCGAGGATGAAGGAACATGCTCGTCCGGGCTTCGCACCGGCGAAGCAACCGCAAGCAAAGCGAGCGCAAACATCGCGGTGCCCCATCGATGCCCCGGAACGTCAACGGAACAGTGGGCAAGAAATCCTGCGAAGCCGGCGAGTGCACCGATGCTGATGAAGTATCCGCCGCGGCGCGCAAGCACGCCGCGCACATTGGTCACGATGAAAACGCCCAGCGCAACGACCGCGATGAGTAGCGGAACGATTCCCACCTCAGCCATCCAGGCGAGCCATGAGCTTTCCGGATGGGGGGCGAAGGCACCGTCCAGATTCACCGTCTGATAGATCGGAAAAAGCCGGGGAAACGTCTCCAGCCCGTGTCCGAAAAGCGGCGCATCCTTCCACATGGAGACGGTGTCCTTCCAAATCGCGACGCGCAAATTATTGGAAACCACTCCCGCGTCGTGCGACTGAAACCGTGCAACAACATCTCCGCCAAACAAGAGCACTCCGGTCAGCAAAAGCGTTCCGGCCGTGAGCACGATCACGAGCGTGCGCAGACTGAAAAATCGCACCAGCACGAATGTCGCAAATACCGCCAGTCCCACACCCAACGCAACTGCAAGCCCGCCTCGCGATTGGCTGGCGAGCAACGCGCCGCCGATCAGAAGAAGGCCGAGCGATCCGCACACGAGAAGCGCATACCGCCGTTTCAGAGCCGCCCACGCGACACATCCCGTTCCGACCAGAAACGACATCGCGAGAAAGCACGCGGTGTGATTCTTGTTGGGAAACGGCCCCCATCCGCTCCAGCTCGTCGTAGAACGAAAACCATAGATCATACCGCCTCCGGCATCGACTTCGCGCCGCCCCATTGCAAAGCAGATCAACGCAACGACAGCGCCTGCGCCGAACAGCGCCCAGCCCAGCACACGACGTGTCCCGCGCTCCGAGGCAAGCGTCCGCGCCCATTGAAACCACACCAAACCAACGATTCCAGCGAGCAATGCATCAAGCGCCCGCTGAGGCTCCGGGTTGTGGGTTGACGGCAGCTTCACTCCCATTTCGGAGGCGAAAACCTTCCTCCATTCCGCACCGCCGAACCATTGCCAGGGAGCGAATTCCTTCAGCAGCAGAATGCCGAGCAGTGCGACGATGATAAAATTTGCGCGCTGACTCAGTGGAATCAATGATGGCGGGCGAAAGAAAATTCCGACTGCAAATAGAACGAGAAGCCCCACCTGCACGATGCGGTCCGCCGAGCCAAAAAGGAGCGGTGACAGAATGGCCAGCAGCGTAAACACGACGATCGGGGCCAATCTCGTGATCGCACCGGGCGGAATCAATGGAATGCTGCGCCGCTTGCGGACGCGGCGTTGACCGGAGCTCCGTCTATTGTCGTCTGGTGGAATTGGTGTATCCATGA
>JAYSTZ010000637.1:0-18063 GCA_043719365.1 Verrucomicrobiaceae bacterium
CTCTAAAATCAGGCAGTCGCGGCACTTCCGCGTTCTAACCGTGGTCCAGGGATTACTGACTATGATCCACAGGGCCATTCCCAGAAAGACCACCATCCATCCGATTCTCCGCGTGCGCTTTTCCATATCGCCCTACCTCTTCGCCCCGCACCCGACCTGCTCCACCTCTAAATTCTCATCCGCTTTCGGAGCCGGCATTTGCGGACGCAAAATTGGCACGACTTTTTGCCTCTCAATCCAGCCGCCGCCGAGCACTTCGTTGCCGCGGTAGCAGACGGCGGCTTGACCGGGCGTTACGGCGCGTTGGGGTTCGCGGAGTTTTACACGGGCTTCGCCACGTTCGCCGGGGAAAATTGTCGCTTCCACTGCGGGGGCGGCGTAGCGGATTTTCACCTTCGCATCGAAAGGTGCAGAGTCGTCGCCGTGCCACATCGAGTTTGCGATCGTGAACTCATCGCACACCAAATCCTCCGCGCCGCCGACGACCACCGTCGAAGTCTCCGGGTCGATGTCCACAACATAGCGCGGCGAGGCCGAGCCGCCCGGCAGTCCTTTGCGCTGGCCGATGGTGAACATCTCGATCCCTTCGTGCGGACCGTAGTCTTTGCCCTCGCGGTCGCGGATTCGCCCGGGGTGAAACTCTCCCTCGCCCATGTGCGATTTCAGGAACGCCTTATAGTCATTCCCCGGCACGAAACAAATCTCCTGGCTGTCCTGCTTATCCGCCGTCTTCATGCCCATCGCACGCGCGATGGCGCGAATCTCCGTCTTCTCCATCGCCCCGAGCGGCAGAATCACCCGCTGAAGCTGCGCCTGCCGCAGCGAGAACAGAAAATACGACTGGTCCTTGCGCGGGTCGCGCCCTTTCCGCAGCACCGTGCGCTCCGGTAAATGCTCGGCAATCGCGTAATGGCCCGTCGCAATAAAGTCCGCCCCGATCGCCTTTGCCTTCCCCCACAGATTGCCAAACTTCACCTTCTCATTGCACATCACGCACGGATTCGGAGTTCGCCCCGCTTTGTATTCCGACGCGAAATAATCAATCACCGCCCGCTCGAAGTTCACCGATTCATCCACCACATAATGCGGAATACCCAGCCCGTGCGCCACGCTGCGCGCATCCGCAATGGCCTGCGGACCGCAGCATTTATCCTCCGCCCGCGAGATGCAGTCCTGCGGCCACACCTTCATCGTCACGCCGATCACCTCGTAGCCCTGCTGTTTCAAAAGATACGCCGCCACCGAAGAATCCACCCCGCCCGACATCCCCACGACGACACGCGCGGGCGGTTGCGGCGGCGTGTGGCGGATTGGCGTGTTATCGTTCATCCCGCGCACCATTCCTCTTTTTCCCCCCATGCTCAAACGGAAAGAATCGCCCCGGTTCTTGCGGGGATGCAATGGCTCGGGGCGGGCACATTCCGGGCGAGTGGAAAGTATCTGCCCAAGATGGTTCTTTCCTGTGGCTACAGCGTTTGATAAACCGCTCTTCTGCCGCAACGCGGCGAGACGTCCGTTTATCTCAAAAAGACGCCATGGGCCGAACAGGCGATTCTGCTTTGGATGTTCGGGGTGCCTACCGGCCCGAGAGCGACGGCGGACCTTTGGGTTGCTCGCGGCGGGCTGTGTTTTGTGCCGGGAAACTGTTCTGGATAATTTCGCGAATGCGTAGGCCGCGCGTGACTTCACCAGTGAAAAGGTCGAGGTTTCCATCTGGTCCGATGACTCCGACGACCATGTCGCCGGTCAGCCCGTAAGCAGCGGCCACCGCAGGCCCGTTGTTTGCCACTACGAAGGGCACATTGCTCGCCACACTTTCTCCGCTTTCGCTGAAGGCAACGACGAAGACAGTGCCGCGGCTGGCCAGCTCCCGGTAAGTGTCTTCAATGATTTGCACCTGTTTGCGAAATGCGCGGGTCTTGGGGCTCTTCGCGACAATCACCACGACGGGCTGCCCACGAAGGCTGCGCGATGATTTTGTGCCGCCAATGCCGGAAAAGGAAAAGTCCGGCGCGGGACGCACGACGGGGCTTGCCGCCTGGGCGGATACGAACGCGAAAAGGAGAAGGGCGGTGAGCGTTTTCATCGGCATCAGACCTTCATGATTTCGGCGTCCTTGTGGGCGAATGTTTCGTCCACTTTCTTCACGAAATCGTCGGTGAACTTCTGCACGTCTTTTTCGAAACCCTTCAGATCATCCTCGGTGATTCCTCCGTCTTTCTCCGCTTTTTTCAGCGCATCCATGGCGTCCCGCCGACAGGAGCGGATGCGGACGCGCGTTTCCTCGGCGATGTTTTTGCAGGTCTTTACGAGGTCGCGGCGGCGCTCTTCGTTGAGCGGGGGGATGGGTAGTCGGATGACTTTTCCAGCGACGACCGGATTGATGCCGATATTGCTTTCGCGGATCGCTTTTTCGATGGCCTGCACGGTGCCGGGATCAAACGCATCGACTACGAGCATCCGGGGCTCGGGCGAGCTGATGGCTGCGCATTGTTTGAGCTTCATCATCGTGCCGTAGCACTCTACGTCGATATTCTCCACCAGAGCCGGCGAAGCTTTGCCGGTACGGATCGCGGAGAACTCCTGCTTCATGTATTCAGCGGCTTTCTCCATGCCCTCTTCGGCGTTCATCAAGATTTCATCAGGGTCCATAATAGTGTGTAGGTTATTGGGAATTTATTCCGGAACAACGAGTGTGCCCACTTTTTTTCCGAGCACGACATCCCTCAGCGCATTCGGGGCAAAAAGGTCGAATACGATGATCGGCAGCCGGTTTTCCTGACAGAGAGAAAATGCGGTCGCATCCATGACACCGTAGCGTTTTGCAAGCGCTTCGCCGTGGGTGAGCTGGTCGATCTTTTTTGCCTTGGGATCTTTGTTGGGGTCGGCGGTGTAAATGCCGTTCACCTTGGTCGCCTTCAGGACGATCTCCGCGCCGATCTCATTGGCCCGCAGGGCAGCGCCTGTGTCGGTGGAGAAGAAAGGATTGCCGGTGCCTGCAACGAAAATGACGACGCGCCCCTGTTCCAGATGGCGCACCGCTTTCCGGCGGATGAAAGGCTCGGCGACCATGTCCATGCGGATCGCGGTTTGCACGCGGGTCTGGATGCCAAGTTCTTCTAGCGTGGACTGAATGGCGAGGCCGTTGATGACCGTCGCAAGCATGCCCATGTAGTCCGCCGTGGTGCGTTCCATTCCACGATGGCTCGCGGTGAGCCCGCGCCAAATATTTCCGCCGCCGATGACGATACCGATTTCCACGCCAAGTTCGTAAATCCCGAGGATGTCGTGGGCAAGTCGCTGGACGATTTCCGGTGAGATCGTTTCGACGGAATCCTTTGAGCGCAGGGCTTCTCCGCTGAGCTTCAGCAGAATTCGTTTGTATTTTGCTTTGGCAGTCTTTTTCGGCATGAAGCGTGAGAGAAGCGCAACCGCCCGCGAATGGGAAGAGAATCCGCGTGCGTGCAGGCTGGTCTTTTTGCTGCGGAGATGCCGGAATGGGGCGCGACAATGCTCCATACGATTCATCCCGAAACGCACGGTCCCCTCGGAAAGCCCATGGCGGACGCCGTACAAGCGTGCGTCCATTGCGGTTTCTGCCTCGCTGCATGCCCGACCTACAAGGAACTCGGTCAGGAGATGGATTCGCCGCGCGGTCGCATCGTGCTGATGAAGCAGGTGCTGGAAGGAACGCTGCCCGTTGCCGAAGCGCTTCCGCATGTCGATGCCTGCCTCGGCTGTCTCGCCTGTGAGCCGGTGTGCCCGAGCGGCGTGCAGTATCGCGACCTTATCTCGCCTTTTCGCGCGCTCACGGAAAAGGGCCGACGGCGGCCGCTGCTGGAGCGTATGCGGAGGTGGATGATTTCGGCGACGTTGCCGTATCCGAGCCGTTTCCGACTGGCGGCGTGGCTCGGAAAAATCGGCAAGGAGTTCACCCCGCTGATGCCGAAATCGATGCGGCCGATGCTCGATTTACTTCCGCAAAAACTGCCGCCACCGCAGGCACTCGCCGGCTTTTATCCTGCAATTGGCACCCGTCGCGGAAGAGTCGCACTTCTGGCCGGTTGCGCGCAACAGGTGCTGGAGCCGGACATCAATTTCGCGACTATTGATGTCCTTTGCCGCAACGGCATCGAAGTCGTCGTGCCCAAAGCGCAGGGTTGTTGCGGCGCGCTTTCGTGGCACGTGGGCGACATTGAGGGCGCACGGAAGTTTGCGCGCCGAAATTTACGCGCCTTTCCTGAGGATGTGGATGCCATCGTCACCAACGCCGCCGGTTGCGGCAGCGGTCTCCACGAGTATCACCTCATGCTCGCGGGCGAACCGGAAGCGGAGCAGGCAGAGCAATTTCGACATCGAGTAAAAGATGTGTCCGCATTTCTCGCACACGTCGGGCTGGTCGCGGAATTTCCAGTCGGGAAAAAGGGCCGCGTTGCATACCAAGACGCCTGCCACCTCGCGAATGCCCAAGGCATCCGGGACGAACCACGGGAACTCCTGCGCGCTGTGCCGGGGCTCGAACTCATCGAAATCGCCGACGCTCATCTCTGCTGCGGCAGCGCCGGAACTTACAATATCGACCAGCCGGAAATCGCCGCCCGCCTTGGCGCGGCGAAAGCGAAAGCCGTAATCGACTCCGGCGCGAAAGTCGTGGCGACGGGAAACATCGGCTGCATGACGCAACTTCGTACGCACCTCGTCGGGCGCGACATTGAGGTGCGTCACACGATGCAGGTTTTGCGTGATGCGTATGGCTTCCGAGCCTGAGGGGATCGGGCGGGAAATTGCGGGTCGCTTGACACTTCACCCATACGGGCTCCATTGTAAGGGACACTTGAACACTAATTCTCACATCGACCAGCTATCGGCTGGCCCCGGTTTTGAGCCGACTCTCCCCTCCCATACTGCATTTGCGTGCAGCCCTCACAATTCGCCCGACTTCCGAGCAAATATCGACTGAGGCGCAGAGCCTGCCGCCCGGCGGACTCTTTGCTGAATAAACATCTCACACTATGGGCCCATCCCTTGAAGTAAACCGCCCCCGCAACGTTGATTGGAAACGGGCAGCCGCGCTGCTTTACGGGGACTGGGGTACGTCGAAGGCATACGTCATCGGCCTTGCTTTCGTCGCCGCCGGGTTCGCGTCGCTGCCGGTCATCATCGCCGTTTGCGTGCTCACCGCAATCGTAGGCTATAACTACTCCATCGTCTGCCGGAATTTCCCGGATGGCGGCGGCGTTTACTCCGCAGCGCGCCAGTCGAGCCGGCTCCTCGCGGCGGTCGGTGCGTTGCTTTTGATCGCGAATTTCCTCGTCACCGCAGCACTGAGCGGCTGGTCCGCGATGAGCTATTTTGGCGTGCCAGAGAAATGGATCCCCATCGCGACCATGGGCACAATTGTTTTGCTGGGAGCAGTAAACTGGTTTGGCCCCAAGCATAGCGGGACCATGTCTATCGCCATGGCCGTGCCGACCGTGATCATCGTGGTACTGCTCCTGGGCATCACCATTCCGTTCCTCACCACAGGCTCGCTCCGATGGCCGTCCGAAGCACTGGCGGACCCGAGTTTCCTCGCGGCGCATCCAAAGGCCACCCATGGTCCGCTTGCGCAGACATGGGTTTGGTTCACCGGCGCGATCCTTGCACTCAGCGGCGTCGAAGCGGTCGCCAGTATGACGGGCGTGATGAAACTCGATCCCGGTAGCAATTCCGAGAAGCCCCGCGTGGGAAAAACGGCGAGCAAGGCTTTGTTCATCGTCGCCATCGAAGTCATCGTGGCGACCATCATCCTTGGCTGGGCGATGCTTTCCCTTCGCGACACGCCGGAAAACGTCGCGCGTCTGGAAGAGCACAAAGACTACATGCTGCGTTTTCTCGGCGAACACTACGGCTCGCTCCTGTGGGGACCAGTGGTGGGGAAAACTTTCGCATGGATCGTCGGCATCGTCTTTGGCGTGCTGCTCCTCAGTGCCGTAAATACCGCGATCAATGCCGTCGTCGGCGTTTTCTACATGCTTGCGCAGGACGGGGAAATGCCCCGCAGCCTGACGAAGCTAAACGTCCACGGCGTCCCGTATCTCCCGCTTTTTCTTGGTGCCGGACTGCCCGTCTTGATCCTCAGTTTTACGAGCAATCTGGAAGCGCTCGCAGAACTCTATGAGATCAGCGTGGTCGGAGCCATCGCCGTCAACCTCGGCGCGTGCTTTACGAACCGGAAACTCGAGATGCACATCGTCGAGCGGGTGCTGATGGGCCTGACTTTTTTTGTCCTCATGGGCGCGGAATTGACCATCGCGTACACAAAGCCGACCGCTCTTTTCTTCGCGGTCGTCGTTATCGGAGGCGGGCTTGGACTTCGTGGCTACTCACACAAGCTTACCGGAATCAAAACTCTCACCGTCGCGAAAGAAGTCGCCGATATGGTCAGCCCCGAAGCCATCGAGCGCCTGCGCCCACAGCTCAAGGAAGGGCAAAAAATCATGGTCGCAGCCCGCGGTCCGACACCGGTGCTGCGCTTTGCGCTCGATGAAGCCAAGCTCCGCAACGCCACACTTTGCGTTCTCTATGTGAAGGAAATCGCCGTCTTTCTCGGTGCCGCGCAAACCAGCGGCGCGCGGAAACAGCAACGCTGGCAAGACGACCCGCAGGCAGCAGCCGTCATGTCCCTTGTGCTAAAGCTCGGCGAGGAAGTCGGAGTCCCCGTGCAGCCTGTCTATTGCGTGAGCGTGGACCCGGCAGCTACGATCCTCGATCTCGCTGCCACGCTCGGGGCCGACTACCTCATGCTCGGTTCGCCTCACCGGAGCGCCATGGCGAGATTGCTGAAAGGGAACGTCGTCGAGCGTGTCGCGTCGCATTTGCCGGACAACATCCAGCTCATCATCCACAGTTGATCGCGTGAACAGCATTGCATCCGGCGGGCGCTTCTGAAAACTGCGCGAAGTGCTCACCCGCATTGCTCAATTCACCTGTGTTGTTTTTGTCGCGCTGGTTTCCGCCTGCGGACGTGCGCCGGATCGTGCGGAGATTGTCGTGATCAACGGCGCGGAGCCCGCGTCCATCGACCCCGCGAAAATCTCCGGCCAGCCGGAAGGGCGCGTCGCAAACTGCATTTTCGAGGGGCTCACGCGCTACAACGAAAATGGCGAGACCGAGCCTGGGATGGCGGAGCGCTGGGAACTCTCGCCCGACGGCAGGACGTACACATTTCACCTGCGCAAGGTAATGTGGAGTAATGGCGACCCGCTGACAGCGAGGGACTTTGTGTGGTCGTGGCTTCGGGTGCTGAAAGAGCCGAGCGCGGAGTATCGCTACCAGATGTACTACCTGCGGGGAGGCGAGGATTTCGCGAAAGCGCTGGATGCCCAAAAGAAACCGGATGAAGCGAGCGTCGGCCTCCGCGCCTTGGACGACAGCACGTTCGTCGTCGAGCTCAACAACCCGACGCCCTACTTCATCGATCTCTGCGCATTTTACACGTTCTTCCCCGTCCATCGCGGTTGCATCGAGTCTGCTGAAAAAGACGGTCAGTCATGGTTGCGCCCCGGCCGGATTGTAGGAAACGGGCCGTTTGTTCTAAAAGAGTGGCGGCTCAATGACCGCATCCGCGTGGAAAAAAATCCCCGCTACTGGGATGCCGCAAACGTGCGCGTGCAGACGCTCGACATCCTTCCCGTGAACAATCCGAACACGGCGTTCAATTTCTACCACAGCGGAGTTGCGGACCTCATTCTGGACAAGTCACTCGTCCCGACGTCGCTCATCGCCGACTTGAAAAAACGGCCTGATTTCCACTCAACGCCGATCCTCGGGACTTATTTCATGCGGTTCAATGTGACGAAAAAGCCGTTCACCGATGCACGCGTCCGGCGGGCGTTTTCCATGCTCGTGGACAAGCCATTGCTCACGGAAAAAATCACGCAGGCCGGCGAAGTCCCCACGAACGAATTCGTCCCGGCTGGGACCGCTGGTTACGTCTCTCCGAAAGGGCTGGCGCGCGATATAGAAGGTGCGCGGAAGCTCCTCGCCGAAGCCGGTTTTCCGGGAGGAAAGGACTTCCCGCAAGTCCACTATCTCTACACGAATCGCAGCGATGTGGACGACAAAATCGCCGTGGAAATCCAGTCGATGTTCAAAAAAGAGCTCGGCATTTCCGTTGACCTCACGAAGCAAGAGTGGAGCGTTTACCAAGACTCGCTCAAGAAGCTCGACTACGATTTTGCGCGGTCTTCGTGGATCGGCGACTACAAGGATCCCAACACGTTCCTCGACATGTGGCTCGGCAGCAGCGGCAACAACGAGACCGGCTGGAGCGACAAACAATACGACGACCTCATTGCCGCCGCCGGACGCGAGCCGGACCGGGAAAAGCGTTTCGGTTTCTTCCGCGAAGCTGAAAGCAGGCTGCTCGGCGAAGCAGTCGTCTGCCCGCTTTTCACCTACGTCGTCATCATGTTCTACGACGACAAGCGGCTCGGCGGCGTCCACGGAAACCTCACGGACGAGCACCCGTTCCGCACTTTGCATTGGAAGAAGCCTTGATGAACTTCTTTGTCTATCTCCTTTACCGCGCCCTCAGTTTCATCATCGCCCTGCTACCCCTCAGCTTCGTCATCCGTGCGGGCCGTGTCATAGGGCTATGCGGATATTTTGCCATCAGCAAATACCGTGGCATCGCGCTGCGTAATCTCGGCATCGCCTTCCCCGAAAAATCCCCCGGCGAACTTCGCTCCATGGGGCGCGCTCATTTCGCGACGCTCATCGGCAACCTGTTCGCAGCGGAAAAAATCGGGCGGCTTTCGAGGGAGGAAGTTCTCGCACTCGTGGATATCGAGGGCCGCGAGATCATCGACGGCCTGCTCGCGAAAAATCGCGGCATCGTTGCGCTCGTGAGCCACATTGGGAACTGGGAATTGCTCTCGCAGATTTGGCCCGTGGTATTTCAGTGCCCGAGCGGGTCCGTGTATCAGCAACTCGGCAACCGCTACATCGACGCACAAGTGCGCAAGACCCGCAGCCGGCTCGGGCTTGCTCCTTTCGAAAGAAAGGAAGGCTTCACGCAGGCGATGGAAATGCTGCGCAAAGGCGGATGCGTCGGCGTGCTTTTCGATCAACACGCGGGCGACGCCGGGGTGTGGTGCCCGCTCTTCGGACGGCTCGCCAGCACGACCTCGCTGCCCGCCATGCTCGCGCTGCGGACCAAGGCCGCGCTTGTGCCGCTCGCGATGCACACAGACGGAGTCGGTAAATGGCGGCTCGTCATCGAGCAGCCTGTCGTCCCCGAAGAAAAAGAAGCGGGCGCAGTCACCGCGCAGCTCAACCTTGCGCTCGAAAAGCAAATCCGCGACGTGCCAGCCGACTGGTTCTGGGTCCACAATCGATGGAAGACGCCAAAGCCGGAATTTCTGCTCACCAACTACAAACGCGGCATCGCCTACCAGCGCACCGTCTGCACGGAAAAGCTCCCCGAAGCCGCTGCGGGAGAGCTCTTCGCTTACGCCGCACGCAAGGTCGCGGAACCACCGCCGCTTCAGCCATTCCGCATTCTTATCCGTTCATCGAACTGGCTCGGCGATGCGGTGATGACGGTGCCCGCGCTTCGTGCAATCAAGCGTGGACGGCCCGATGCACACGTCACCGTCCTCACGCCCGCAAAACTTGCCGACGTCTATCGGCTGGTTCCGGAGATCGATGACATCATTCCCTTCGACCCGCCCAAGGGCAAAGGTTTGCTCAAAACGATACGCGGCATCTTTCACGTTTTCACGGTCGCCAGGCTGATCAAAAAGCGCGCTCCATTTGATGCCGCCGTCATCTTCCCAAACAGCATCCGAACCGCCGTGGAAGTGTGGCTCTCCGGCATCCCCCGTCGCGTTGGTTTCCCTGGTCATTCACCGCGCTCAAAACTGCTCAATCAGGTTCTCAAGGAAAAGAAGCGGAGACAGAAAGACGGCCCGTCACCGCCGCCGATTCATCAAGTGAACCACTATTTGCGACTCGCTCAGTTCATCGGCGGACGTGCCGAGATGGGATTGGCACCGGAAGAGTTCGTCAGCGAGCTCGCTCCGCAGAACGTCGGCTCCGAAAAGGTCATCGTCCCACGCGTCCGAATCGCCGTCTGCCCCGGTGCGGAATACGGCCCGGCCAAGCGCTGGCTACCCGAGCGATTCGCCGAAGTGATGCGGGCGGTGAATGATGAATACGAAACCGACTGGTATTTGGTCGGCACAGCGAAAGACCGTCCGGTTGCGGAAGAGATCGAGCATTTCGCGAAGCTCACCGGCGTGAACAACGTCTGCGGAACAACGACACTGCGGGAGTTGATCGAGCTTTTAAAAAGCTGCCATGTCCTCGTCACCAATGACACCGGCACCATGCACCTTGCCACGCTCATCGGGCTGCGCACCGTTTCGATTTTTGGCAGCACCGAGCCGTTGCTGACCGGACCGCTCGGCCCCGGTCACATCGTCATGCGGCAACAAGTGGAGTGCAGCCCGTGTTTCCTCCGGGATTGCCCGCTCGATTTCCGCTGCATGAAAGCGATCCAAGCCGCGGATGTCGCCGCAGCGATTTGCTCCATCGTGGATGCGGGCGTAGAGGCGAGGTAGGCGCGTCAAATACTCTCGCGAGGGACGATGCGGACACGGCGAATCTCCACACGTTCGGTCGGGTAGTCGTTCGCGTCGGTGGGAAGTTCCGCGACACGCTCCAAGACTTCCATTCCCTTGATGACGTTGCCAAAGACCGTGTGCTTTCCGTCGAACTCGGGCTGGGGAGCGAGGGTGATGAAAAATTGGCTGCCGTTGCTCTGCCGTTGCGGGTTGATTTTGTCCGGGAGGCGTCCTGCCGCGACCGCGCCTTTTCCGTGCTTGCGGTGGATCTCCGCAGGGAGCGTGTAGCCGGGGCCGCCTGTTCCAACTTTGGTGCGGTCCGTCTTCCTGCTCAGCGGATCACCCATTTGCACAAGTCCGCCGGGGATGGCGCGGTGGATGGCGCATCCTTTATAGAAGCCGTCGTGTGCCAGCTTCTTGAAATTCGCCACGGCTTGCGGTGCGTCCTTTTCGTAAAACTCGATCGCCACAGTGCGCACGGCTTTCTCGCCCGCAAACCGGAACTCGAGCAGCGCGACATCTTCGGCGAGCGCGGAAATGGAAAGGCAGGCGAGAATTAGGAGCGACTTCATCCTGTGGGTGTATGCGACGGTCCGACAGAGATCAACCTTGTCGGCACGGTCCCGGTCGCTACGGTCCCGGCCCATTTTATGACACAAGGATTGCCAGCGCGCGGACAACGATGGGTGAGTAATAGCGAGCCAGAGCTCGGGCTCGGAGTTATCGAGAAATGTGAATTCGGTCGTGTGGAGGTTTATTTTCCTGCATCGGATGAACGGCGGCAGTATGCAACGGAGTCAGCGCCGCTGCGCCGGGTACGTTATGCGGTGGGCGATACAATCGCGGTGCGTGATGGTGCCGACGCCGTGGTTATAGGCGTCGAAGAAAAAGCCGGGCTGCTGGTGTATCGGACCGCCGCCGGCGAGGTGCCGGAGGCGCTGCTCTCCGCCGCGACGAGCTTTAGCAAGCCGGAGGACCGACTCTACTCCGGGCAGGTGGACGACCTTCATGTATTCGACCTTCGCGTACGCGCGCTGCGGCGGCGGTGCGAGTTGCGGCAGTCTCCAGTGAGGGGATTTGTCGGCGGTCGCGTGGATCTTTTGCCGCACCAGATGTCGATCGCCGCGGAGGTTGCCGCGCGATTGGTGCCGCGGGTGTTGCTCGCCGATGAAGTGGGCCTCGGCAAGACCATCGAGGCCGGCTTGATCCTCCACCGTCTGCACCTCACGGGACGGGCGGCGCGGATTTTGATTCTGCTTCCGGAAGCGCTCGTGAACCAATGGTTCGTGGAGCTGCTGCGGAGATTCAATCTGCTCTTCAGCATCTTCGACGAGGATCGTTGCGAATCGATTGTGGAGCATGACGGGGAGGCGAATCCGTTTCTCGACAGCCAGCTCGTGCTGTGTGACGTGGCATTCCTTTCCAAGAATCCGGTGCGCGCCCGGCAGGCGGTGGATGCCGGCTGGGACTTGCTGGTCGTGGACGAGGCCCATCATCTGGAATGGTCGCCGACGCTGGCGGGCGATCAGTATTTGCTCGTCGAGCAACTGGCAAAGCGCACGCCCGGATTGCTCCTGCTCACGGCGACTCCGCAGCAGCTCGGTCCGGAAGGTCATTTCGCGCGGCTGCGGTTGCTCGACCCGGATCGTTACTCGGACCTCGCGAAGTTTCTGGAGGAAGCCGAGCACTACGAGCAGGTGGCTCGCGCGCTCGATCGACTCCTTGCCGGCGAGCCACTGAGTGCGGCGGATCGAAAGCTCTTCTCCGCGCAGTCGCCGCGCGTCGCAGCCCATCTCGATGGATCGAGTGAAGGACTCGTGAACGAGCTTCTAGACGCATTCGGAACGGGCCGCGTGATGTTCCGCAACACGCGCGCCGCGCTGACGGGCTTCCCGAAGCGAAAGGCGCATCTCGTAGAGCTGGCAGGCGAGGAAGACACGGATGCGAAGGTAAAATGGCTCGCCGCATTTCTGAAAAAAAATGCGCGCGAAAAGGTGCTGCTTATTTGCAAAACACGTCCACTCGTCCAGGAAATCGCCGAGCTTCTTCAGCGCGAGATTGCGGTCAACGCGGGCGTTTTTCACGAAGGCCTCACACTCCTCCAGCGCGATCGAAACGCCGCCTACTTCTCCGAGGAAGATGGCGCACGGGTGCTCCTGTGCTCGGAGATTGGGAGCGAGGGCCGTAACTTTCAGTTCGCGCATCACCTCGTGCTTTTTGATCTACCGGTGAACCCGGAGTTGCTCGAACAACGAATTGGGCGGCTGGACCGAATCGGACAAACTGCGACGATCCATATTCACGTCCCCTATTTATCAGGGACCGATGGCGAGGCATTGGCGAAGTGGTATCACGAAGGACTCGCCGCATTTGAGCATCACCCGCACGGTGCCGGGGAAATCTCGACTGCGCTGCGCAAGGATCTGGACGCGCTGGCCGATACGTTTTCGGCAAAAAAGCTCGCCTCGCTGGTGAAGAAAACTCGTGAACTCCATGCAAAAGTCACACGCAAGCTGGAACGCGGAAACGACCGCCTGCTGGAGCTGAATTCCTGCAAACCCGCGATCGCGGCGCAAACAATCCGCCACATTCGTTCGGCGGATGCGGATACTTCGTTCGAGGAATTCTGCGTGGACTTGTTCGATCACTTTGGCGTGCAGGTCGAGGATCACAGCGCAAAGGCGTTCTTGCTGAAACCGGGGCATTTGCTCACCGACGCGTTCCCGGCGCTGCCGGAGGAAGGCATCACCATTACGTTTGAACGAGCCCGTGCGTTGAGTCGGGAGGATCTTGTGCTGATGTCGGGCGATCATCCGATCATGACCGGCGCGCTCGATTTGCTGCTCGGGTCCGACGGCGGGAACAGCGCGTTCGGCGTCTGGAAGGGCAGTGGAACTGAAGCCATCCTACTGGAAATTCTCACCATCGCGGAATGCACGGCTCCCGCCGCGCTCCACATGGATCGCTTTCTTCCGCCGTTCCCGATCCGCGTCGTCGTGGACCACACGCTGGCCGATCACTCCGCCGATGCCCGCCTCGCCGCTGCAAAGCTCGAGAAGGCCGACATTTTCCGTCTGCTCGATCGCGGTCCGATGAAACAGAAACTGCTTCCGGCGATGCTCGCCGCCGCGCAAGCCGTGGCGGCGAAACAGCTCCCCGCTTTGATTCAACGCGCCTCGAAAGAGATGGCGACGCAACTCGATTCCGAGATCGAACGTTTGGAGACCCTGCGCTCGATTAATGATCACGTTCGCCCGGAGGAAGTGGAAATGCTCCGAAGCCAGAAATCGGCGCTTCAAGCGGCCATCTCCACTACGCGCCTGCGTCTGGATTCGCTCAGGCTGATCCTGCGTACGCCATAACGGCGCCGCGCGGAAAAGAGAACGGCCCGCCTCCTTTCGGTAACGGGCCGTTCTAACCAAACACCACCAAGTGTTGTGTCCGTGTTGCGGACGCTTCAACAACGTCCAGTTCCTCCCGTTTCGCAAGGGACATTAGGACCGGTTGATAATTGAGCCTTCCCTGCGCGGTGCGGTTTGAAATAGTGTTCGTCGAAGAAATGAAATATTTAGTCGCTGATGATGATCCTCTTGTGTGCGAGACGGTGGAGTCTTTTCTCCAGCGACTCGATGATACCGAGTTTTGCCTGAAGGTGGGCGATGGACTCACGGCTTTGCAGGTACTTTCGGCGGGCGGGATTGACGGGGTGTTTTTGGATTTGCAGATGCCGGAGTTGAACGGACCCGATGTTTTGCGGGCTCTGCCGCGCGATATTCCGATCGTGCTCATCAGCGCGAGCGCAGAGTTTGCGGCGCAGAGTTATGAGTTTCAGGTCGCGGATTATTTGGTGAAGCCGCTGACGTTCCCCCGATTTGCGCAAGCGGTGACGCGGATTCGCGAGAGGGTGTCGGCGAAGGATGCCGCGCGCGGGACGGCGCCTTTGCGGGAGGTTTTTGTGAAGGACGGGACGAAGCTCGTGCGGGTGGTGATGGACGATTTGATGTTGCTGAAGGCGGACGCCAATTACGTGGAGTTTGTGAGCAAGGAATCGTCGATTTTGAGTCTCATGACGATTGGGCGATTGGAGACTCAGTTGCCGCCGGAGTTCATCCGCGCGCATCGCTCCTACATCGTGAACATCCGGCACATCACGAAGATCGAAGGCAACACTGTTTGGCTGGGCAAGCACTCGGTGCCCGTCGGAGAATCGTATCGCGACGCGCTACTCGCCCGACTGCCCGTTTTGCGCTGAGGCTTCGCGCTCGCATCGGGTTGCGGTGCGTTCGAGTTCGGCGAGCGTGTTTTCCAGCGCAGTCCAGTCGCCGGAAATCAGACGCTCGATTGTGCTGTTTACGGCGTCTAGCTCCATCTGCGAAATCGCGGAGTGCAGGCGGTGACGGGTCTTACGGACGGCTGCCGTGTCTTTCGTTTCGACGGCACGCGTGATCTCGTTCTTTGCCTTCCGCATTTCGTCGGCGATGGAAATCAGCACGCGCTTCAACCGGTCTCCGGTGAACATTTCGTGCAGCGGCGTGCTGCGTTGCGGTGCTGCCGGCACCGTGCAGGATTCGAGGGTGGCGAAAAGGATTGCTGGGACGATGGGCTTTGCCACGGCACCGCGCATCCCTGCGCGGATGCACTCCTTTCGCGCTTCATCGGAGAGCTGCGCGGTCACTGCAAAAATGGGCAGTTCTGGACGAATCAGGAGCGCGGCGCGGGCGAGCTCGAGGCCGGTCATATCGGGCAGTTGAAGGTCGAATAGCGCAATGTCGTACGTTCGCTGGCGAAGAAGCTCCAGCCCGGCACCGCCGGTTTCCGCCATCTCCAGGGTGGCGCCCGTTTCTTCGATCAAAGCGGACATCACTTCGCGATTCGATGCGGTGTCTTCCACATACAAAATGCGCCGTCCTTCGAGTCGTGCCACAGCTTGTTCCTTTTGTCCGGCGGGCGTCTCCGTCGCTTCACACGGGAGCTGAAAAATGAATCGTGACCCGCGCTCTGCGCCCGCCTCCACGTGGATCTTTCCGCCCTGCATTTCCAACAGTGAGCGCGTGATGCTGAGGCCGAGACCGGTGCCGCCAAAGCGCTGCGATTTGGATGTCTGATCGAACGGCGAGAAGACGCGCTCGCGGTCCGCTTCCGGAATTCCGATACCTGTGTCGCTCACTTCGCCGTGCAACAGGCCCGCCGACCATTCCACGCGCAAGGTCACGGAACCTTCGCTGGTGAACTTCACGGCGTTGTTCAGGAGATTGTGCAAAATCTGAGAGAGCCGTGTTGCGTCGCCCATCGCGAACTCGGGCACTTCCGGCGCGATGTCTTCGACGAATTCCAGCCCTTTCTGCCCGGTGAGCGGCCGGTGGACGAGCGCGATGTCCTGGAGCAGTCGCCGCAGCCCGAATGGCTCGGAGCGAACCTCCATTTTTCCCGCGCGCAGTTTGGCCCAATCTAGCACGCCGTTGAAAAGCGCGGTCAATTGTTGGGCGGCCGCGTTGATGGAGCGCAGGACGGGGATTTGATGCGGTCCGGGATTGTTACGCTCCAGCAGCCGCAGCAGCCCGGTCACGGCGTTCAGCGGGGTACGAATCTCGTGGCTCATCACCGCAAAAAACTCTTCTTTCGCGCGCGACGCTTCCACGGTCTCGGCGTGGGCGGACTCGATCGCGGCAACTTGCGCGGCGATCTTTTTCGTCATGGAATTGAATCCCGCCGCGAGCAGCCCGACTTCATCGTTCGAGGTCTCCGGCAGAAGCTCCGGCATGCGCCCAGCGCCGAAATCGCCGATGGCTTCGGCTACTTTTCGCAGCCGCGCCGTCGTCCACCGTGCCAGCAGAACAAGCACGAGAATTCCCGCGAGGGCCGCCGATCCGGAGATGAGCAGCGCACGATTCCGCGCGGTGCGCAGGCCGTCCAGCTCTACCTCGCCGGACGATGCCGTGCGGATGAAGACGTTTCTTTTTCCGTCCGGCAGTAGAGGATGTGTCCCCTCGGAGAACACCCAGTCTGCGGCAAATTCCCCCGTGTCTGCGGGCGAAGGTTTCCCCGCGCTCCATGCGTGCCCGAGGTCCGTGCCGAAGAGCGCCTCCGCCCGCGGATGCACGAGCCATGAGCCCGTGCCGCTCGCCACGTAGAGCCTGGTGCGCTCGGCGCGCTCTTTTTTCAGGTCGGCAAAAAACGCGGTGAGATCGACATTGATCACGACCATCGCGGGCTCGCCGAGGACCATCGCCACGGCGCGAATCGTGGGCATGTACGGCTGCGAGATTCCGCCGAAGTCGCGGTTCAAATCGATGTCCGAGAGATATACCTCGCCGTCACCCATCTTCGCGCCCTCGCGCACGTAGTCGCGGTCGCCCTTCGCCTGGAGCCGTTCCTGGGGCATCGTAGTGATGATTGCGCCGTTGCGATCGAGCCGCACCATTTCCTTCCAGTCCCCGCCTGCGGTGATGATGCGCACTTGCATGTAGCTTGGCTTTACGGCCATCAGCGCGCGGAAGTCCGACTCCACCCGACCCCGCGAAACGAGGCTGCGGCCCGCGAGAAAATCGACCACCGGCTGCGAGCGGGCCAGCACGAGAGAGTCGCGCGCAACATCGCCAGCCAGCGCCTGAAACTTCAGCGCGGCCACCTGCCGCTCGTGGTCCAAGGTGCGCCGCCATGTTTCGGTAATGTGCTTTTTACTGCCCTGAAAATTAAACCACCCGAGCACAGCCATCGCCACGACGACCACGATCGATGCCGTCGCGCTAAAGCGAAACACCAACGAGGTGCCTCCTCTCGCTTGAAGGCTGCGGGCGTCTGTTTGATTCATCGGGAGCGTGGCTACCGAGTCGCTGCGGAAATTTCGAGCACGGAGTTTTCCCGCTGCGTCTCATTTTCTCCGCAAATTTGCCTTCAAATCGACGATAATTCACGCCAACGTCGTAATAAAGTCGTTCGCCTGTAACATTTGTCCGCAACTCTAAACATGAAAGCAACACCACTGTTGCACTCACCACACACAGAAACCCAAGAAACAAAACCATGCTGAAAACATCACTCCTCCTTTCACTCGCAGCCGCAACCGCGATTGCCGGAAACAACACCGTCGCGCCTTCGAAGACGACCGTTCCAGTCACAGATGACTGGTGCAAGTCGCTCTGGGAAATCCCGACGTTTTACAAGAACAAGGACACGTTCATTCAGGAACTGCGCCTCATCGGTCGCTTCCACCTCGACCAATACAATAACGACTCCGCCGCCGGCCATGATTCGGACTGGGTTACCCGCCGCACCCGCATCGGTTTGACGGGCAAATTCGCGGATCATTTCGAGTTCAAGTATGAGATGTCCTTCGATCTACAGCACGACAATCCCGCCTACTCCCTCATCAACCACGCGAACATCACGTGGAAGCCGAGCGACAACTTCAAGCTCCGCATTGGTAAAGGCAACATGCCGATGACGATGGACG
>JAYSTZ010000638.1:0-6830 GCA_043719365.1 Verrucomicrobiaceae bacterium
TCACCGTGCAGGACCCGAATACGCTCGTCGCAGTCCTTCAGTCCGCTGCACCGGAAACCACCCCACCGCCTGCTCCGGACCAGCCGCCAGTCGAGACCACGCCTCCTCCGGCGGAAAACCCGCCACCAAAGGTTGAGCCAAAGGAAGAACCGAAGACCGAGCCTAAAGTCGAACCAAAGACCGAGCCGAAGGTTGAGCCAAAAACGGAGCCCAAGACCGCGGAAATGGCCAAGCTCAACAACCCTTCGACCAAGATCGATGACCTTCCCAAACGGGACAAAGAGCCCACGGAAATGAAGACCGAGCCGATCAAGCCAGACACCGGCAAGAGCGGCAACTCGCACGCAGTGCAGACGTCGGCCGTGCCGAATCTGCCCGACGACGTGAAGCCGCTCGCCGAGCAGGCCAAGGCTGCTTTTGACCGCGAGAAATATCCCGACGCAGAGCGCCTCTACGACAAAGCGCTCCAGCTCGTTCCGAACAACCTGTATTTGCTCTCCAACCGCGGCGTCGTTCAATTTCGCTCCGGCAAGCTCAAGCAGGCGGAGGACAGCTTCCGCAAAGCACTCGCCATTGCGCCGGAGGATTCGTTCTGCTGGTGTACGCTCGGCATCGTTTATTACAGCCAGGGCAAATACGACGAAGCCGTGAACGCTCTCACCAAGTCGCTTGCGATAAACTCCCGCAATGCCACCGCGCACAATTACCTCGGCATCACCGCCGCGCAAAAAGGCTGGATGGAAGCTGCGCAGAAGGAGTTGGAAACAGCGCTTCAGCTCGAACCCAAATACGCGGATGCCTACTTCAATCTCGCGGTCGTCATGGCCACCAAGACGCCCGCCGATAAGGTCGAAGCGAAGAAGTGCTACGACAAAGCCGTGGAGCTCGGTGCTGAAGCAGACCCAGCCATGGAGGCTCTCGTAAAATAGCGCGACAAGCGGAAGAGGCATCCATGTTCAAGATACTCTTCTTCGTCTTCCTCATCGGGCTCGGCGCGTTCATCTACGCGCCTTACGAGACATCCTCGCGCTACGCCAAAGCTGTGCGGGAAAACGAGGGCGCTACACTCGCGGCGCTCACGGACCACGTCGCGTATCGGAACTCGCTGAAAGAAAGCCTTCGACCTTTTCTTTCCGAATATCTGCGCACCCACGCCACTCCGACGCAGACTAAACTGGATGTCGCAAAAACAGCCGCGCTGTTTGAAACCCATCTCGACCTCCAGTTCACCTCTGACAAAATAGAAAAGATGCTGGAGGGCACGCGCACAAACACGAGCCAGAGCAACTACGCGATCGTAAAAACCGGATGGCGTTCCCCTTTCGTCTTCACCGCGCTGGACAATCAATCGGAGACAAAACTCATCTTTGAAATGCACGGATTCGACGGCTGGAAGCTGACGAAGATCGAAGCATCCGAACAAACGCTGCGCGCGGAATTCATGCGCCAGTTGCGCCTCATTCGCTGACCACCCATGCAACCCGCCAACGCCGCAAAATCCAGATCCACGCCGGGCAAAAAACCCGGCATCATCGGCTGGCTGCTGCTTGCTCCGATGGTTCTTTGGCTGCTCGCATTTGTCGTAGCGCCCACTCTCATCCTCCTCGTCGCGAGCTTCACCGGCGCAAACGAAGACACCGGCTTCCCGGTTTATAAACAGCCGGCGCCCGTCGAGGGCGAAGCACAAAAGCAGAGCTTCGGAACCAGCAACTACAAGCGCATCGTCGTGGATGACGAAGGCAAACTCCTCACCACGGAAGAAGAGGACATCACGAAGATCGATGCAAACGGCGAAGAACAAATCATCGGCACGAAAAAAGTGACCCGCTTCGCAGCGCCCTACCTTCGCGTGTTCGGCTACTCATGCCTCTACGCCGGCATCGCGACATTCCTGTGTGTCTTGATTGGCTATCCCGTCGCCTGGTACATCGGCCGCGCAAAAGCGGAAACCCGGAATCTCTTGCTCATGGCGGTCATGATTCCCTTTTGGACGAGCTTTCTCATCCGCACTTACGCATGGATCACCATCCTCGCCGAGGAAGGACTGCTGAACGGAATGCTCCAGTATTCCCACTTCATCGATCATCCGTTCCAGCTCCTTTACAAACCCGGCGCTGTCGTGCTCGGGCTCGTGTACAACTATCTGCCGTTTATGATTCTGCCCATCTACGGCAGCGTGGAGAAGCTCGACAATGCACTGGTCGAAGCCGCATTCGACCTCGGTGCCGGGCCTGTGCGCGCGTTTCAGCGCGTTATTCTCCCTCTCACCCGCCCCGGCATCGTCGCCGGCATCATGCTTGTCTTCGTCCCGGCGGTCGGGATGTTTGCGATCAGCAGCCTCATGGGCGGCGGAAAATCGCCGATGATTGGAGACGTCATCGCCAATCAGTTCTTTGCGGGCCGCGACTGGCCGTTTGGGTCTGCGCTCGGCATGACACTCGTGCTGATGTTCGTCCTGGCTTTTCTCGCTACATCGCGATTCCGAAGGGCCGCTGGAGAATCGGAGTAACTACGCGAGAACATCGCGCATCACATCGCCCGACACATCCGTGAGCCGAAAATCGCGACCTGCGTGACGGTAAGTGAGTCGTTCGTGGTCGAACCCCAGAAGGTGCAACATCGTAGCGTGAAGGTCATGGACGCTCGCCCGCTTCTCCACCGCCTTGAATCCGAATTCGTCCGTCGCACCGTGGACCATGCCGCCTTTGATTCCTCCACCCGCCATCCAAACGCTGAAGCCGTAGTGATTGTGATCGCGCCCAAGTTGGGACTTTCCAGCATCGCCTAGTTCGACGGTGGGCGTGCGTCCAAATTCCCCGCCCCACAAAATGAGCGTGTCTTCGAACATGCCGCGCTGTTTGAGGTCAGCAATCAGCGCGGCGATCGGCCCATCAATGTCACCCGAGTGTTTGCGGATGTTGTCCTTGATATTCGAGTGATGATCCCACGGCTGGCCGGCACCGTGCCAGAGCTGAACAAACCGCACCCCTCGCTCGAGCAGTCGCCGGGCGATGAGCGTCTGGCGTCCGTGAACGTGGTCACCATAGGCAGCACGAGTGACCGCACTTTCCCTCGCGATATCGAACGCATCCGTCGCCTCCATCTGCATCCGAAATGCCAGCTCGAACGACTGTATTCGCGACTCCATCCGAGGGTCGCTGTGCGTGCGTTGATGAGCCGCATTGATGTCGCGCAGGAGGTCGAGTTGCCGCCGCTGAATCGCCGTCGATGCATGAGGGCTGCGGATGTTCTCGATGAGCTTTTCCAATTCGCGATGCTGCGGATCGACAAACGTCCCCTGCAGCGCACCGGGAAGAAATCCGGCCTGCCAATTCTCGGAATCCTTGATCGGCATTCCGCCCGGACACATCGCTACGAAGCCAGGTAGATTCTGATTCTCCGAGCCGAGTCCGTAGAGCAACCACGATCCAAAACTCGGCCGCGCCTGCACACTGTCGCCACAATTCATGAGCATGAGCGAGGGCTCATGGTTTGGCACTTGCGCATACATCGAACGGATAACCGCGATGCTGTCGGCATGAGCGGCGGTCTTGGCGAAGAGTTCGCTGATTTCCAGTCCGCTCTGCCCGTATTTCTGAAACGCAAACGGCGAAGGAAATGCAGCGCCCGTCTTCCGCTCGGTCCGCAGGTATTCCCCCGGAAGCGGCTGCCCGGCATACTTCGCGAGCATCGGCTTCGGGTCGAAGGTATCGACGTGCGAAGGCCCGCCGTTAAGGAAAAAATGAATCACCCGCTTCGCCTTCGGCGCGAAGTGCGGCGCGTGCGCGGCGAGCGGAGAATCGGCAAGGGCTCCGAGCGAAAGCGCGCCCATGCCCATTCCAGCGCGTGTGAGAAATTGACGTCGGTTCATCATGGTTCAATCAACAAAGGCAAACTCGTTTGAAAGCAGAAGCACCTGCGCGAATTGCTCCCACGGCGTGAGGTATTGGGACTCGGGATTCGGGCCACTAAATTCCGTGCGTGCATCGTGCGAGACTGAGCCGACATTCACGACGGGCGACCACAGAAACTGGTCATAACTCAGCGTGCCACCGATATCGACGACGAAGTCGATCATGTCGCCCGCTTTCACCGTGACGCTCGCGCTCATATCGGCGGACGATTGGTGAACGCTCGCCGATCTCAACTCGCCACTGCGGCTCGACAAAATGAATGCGCGAACGCCGTCGCCCTGCTCGGGCTCGTGCTTGAGGGTTCCGGTGATTTGAATATCCGAATCCACCGCCGCAACCCATCGGCGCACGCAAGCGTGCTTCCGAGTGTTGCCGGGATGCCCGCCCTCTGCGGTGAGTTGCGCCCACCCCGTTTCGCTGCCCGGCCAAGCGCTTGCGCCCTGCCACGAACTGCCGGTGAAGTATGGGAGCGCCGCGAATGATTTCAGTCGTTTGTTGGCCTCGTCGTATTCACCGGTGCCGTAGCGCCACTGCGCCTCGCGCACGGGCACCGCTGACGCTACGTCACTCTTAGACGCCGCGATGAAACGCACCGCCGCGTTCACTTCATCGGGACTCGCAGCGCGTTGAAACACTGCGCGATAGATCTGTTGCACCCGCGAATCAGGATCGCCCGTGAGCCGCGCAGAAAGCGCCTTAGCACGGTCCGCAGCAAAAGCCCCGTTGAGAAAAAAGAGCGCCTGCTGCGGCACACTCGTCTCATGCCGAACGGCGACGTGCATATCCGGATTCGCAAAATCAAACGTCCGGAATACGCCGGGCAAAAACTGCCGATCGACATACGAATACACTGTGCGGCGTTTGTTTGCGGCATCGAGCAACTCCGGCGGTTTGCCGGTGGTTGAAAGGTCGAGCTCGCCAGTCACCGCGAGCATTGCGTCGCGCAGTTGCTCAAAGCTCAATCGCTGACTCGGAAACTCGCCTGCCGCCTGCTGATACACAGCGCTTTTTAAAATGAGACGGTGCATGGCCTTCACGCTCCATCCCTCGGCGATGAAACGGCGCGCGAGCCAGTCGAGAAGCTCCGGATGACTCGGCATTTCCGCGCGCACTCCAAAATCGCTCGGCGTTTTCACCAAGCCCGTGCCGAAGTGATGCTGCCAAATGCGATTCACCATCACGCGCGCCGTGAGCGGATTGTCTGCGCTGACAATGGCGCGTGCGAGTTCCAGGCGACCGCTGCCATTTTGAAAAGGCGTGCGCTTTTCACCGGCAATCACTTCGAGAAACTGACGCGGAACTTCGTCACCAAGACGCGACGCGCTACCCCTCTTGAATACTCGCGGGTTCGGCTCCGGCGGCACATCAGCGACGATCAGCGCTGCGGGCGTTCCGAGTTCGATGAATCGCCGCTCCACGTCACCTTGAATTTTCCAAAGCTCCTCAATCGCGGTGAACGGGAAGAACTGATCATTATTCACGATGCCCGTATCCGGCACGCTCGTCGGAGAATCCGGGTCCCGCAAAAATGCCCGGAGTTCCGCAGCTCCCGGACCGTTCTGCTTTTCCGAATCGAGAAACAACGCACCATAGCGCTGGGCTGCTTCAGCGAGAGACTTCGGCGGAGTTGCGAATGCAGCCGCGACCAGCGGGTTCACGATGACGCCGGGTTCGACCTCACGCTTCGTCACAAATGCAACCCACGGCGCAAAGATTGGGTGCGACTTCGCGCCATGCAAAAAGTCCCGCCATCGCCGCACCGACGCCGGAATAATTTCGTCCGCTGCCAAAATCTGATCGAACCCTTCCTCCGGATACTTCCCCATCTCGCCCTGCGCCGCGAGGTAATCCCCCACTCGCACACGAAGCCGCGCCGATGCTTCTTCGCGCCGCTTCGCCATCGTCGATGCGAGCTTTTCCTGACGCTTGCGCAGTTCCTCGTCTGCAACCGCGGCGAGCGGAACAAGCCGGTCCTCCCCGCCGTGAAAAACTCCGTAGAGCGAGTAATAATCCTCGGTGGAAATCGGATCGTATTTGTGGTCGTGACACCGCGCGCACTGCACCGTCAAACCCATCGTCCCACGCGTCACCACATCGATCCGGTCGTCGATGATATCATGCTTCACGCCAATAAAACGCCGCCCGCCCGTGAGAAAACCCATTGCGGCAAGTTCGGGCGATCCTGCCGGCACCAGTTGATCCGCCGCAATTTGCAGAAGCAAGAAACGGTCATACGGCAGGTCGTCGTTGAACGCCCGAATCACCCAGTCGCGATACGTCGGCGCGTGGACAAAACGGCGTTCTTCACGGCTGAACACGTAGCCCTTCGTGTCCGAGTATCGCGCCACATCCAGCCAGTGCCGCCCCCAGCGTTCGCCATAGCGCGGGCTGGCGAGCAGCCTTTCGATGAGCTGTCCCACAGCCTCGTCGCGGCTCTCCGCTTTGGCGAAAGACTCCACTTCCTCCGGCGTCGGCGGCAGCCCGATCAGGTCAAAAGTCATCCTCCGAATCAGCGTGCGAGCATCCGCCGCGGAGGTCCGAATCGCGCCCGGCTTCGCGAGAATGAACCGGTCGATATCCGTCTTCACCCCTCGCTCATCGGCCAGTCCCGGCGGCTTTACGTCGCGAGGCGCGCGAAATGCCCAATGATCGCTCTCCGCGAATGCGGGAGCCGCGAGCAAACAGCACGCAATTATCGAGTGTGAGAGTTCCATCCGTTCGTCTCAAGAAGAGCCGTTCAGCAACGTAACATTAGTCAATGTGTCCGCTCCTGAGAGGTGCCCTGCCGGAACCGGAGCGTAGTCCGAGCGTTCGGGGCAATCTACTCGATTGGGAACCCCGAGCCTTGCGGCACACCGCCGCCGCCCTTGCCGTTCCCAGTCCGAACAGGCCTGCTCTCCAATGGGATGAAACGCG
>JAYSTZ010000639.1:0-2922 GCA_043719365.1 Verrucomicrobiaceae bacterium
CCATCGGCGTCATGCGCGCCGCTTCGGACGCCCGGCTCCAGGTGCCTCGCGACATCAGTATCGTGGGTGCCGACGATATTCCGCTCGGTGTTTTTCTGCCCGTCTCGCTGAGCACCATCGCGCAGCCAATCGTAGAGATGGCACGGCGCACCGCCGCGCAACTGATCGAGCGCATTGAGGCAAAAGAACACTCCCCCTCCCCCGTCGCGATGGTTTTCCCTACGCGTTATATCGCCAGGGAGAGCGTCGGCCCGGCTCCTAAATAAGCGCCGCGGACAAAGGGGTTCTTGCGCCGGACGTCGCGATATGTTCGCTAAGGGAGGCGGCCATTCGCGGTCTCACATCTCGCATTCATGTCTTGGTTTAATCTCGATTTCGGGGACTTCTCGAAAACATTCCTGTCGGTCCTTTTTGAAGGGATTCCGTTCCTCCTTCTCGGTTCGCTGATCTCGGGGCTGGTGGACGTTCACGTGTCTCCGGAACGCATCACGAGAATGATGCCGAAACGCCCGGGCGTTGCGATTTTCGTGGCCGGATTGATGGGTCTCATTTTCCCGATCTGTGAATGCGGAAGCGTGGTGGTGATCCGCCGTTTCTTGAAAAAAGGACTGCCACTCTCCGTCGCCACTTCCTACATGCTGGCGGCGCCGATTGTGAGTCCGATCGTCGCCTACAGCACATGGATTGCATTCACTAAACAACAGCCGGAAGTGATGACCATCAGCCGGTTGGTTCTGGGCTACTTCGTTGCCGTCACCGTGGCGCTCGTCGTCCATAATCTCCCGCAAAACCGCATCGCGCAGCCCGGCATCACCGGGGAAACAAAACGGCGCACCGGCCTCAGCATCGCGGGCTCCGACGCCGCGTCCGACTCCGACACGCCCGTGGAGTTCGCAGCGATTGCAGCCAAAGCGTCGCCGCTTCGGAAGCTCCTGCTCGCCATCCAATCAGCCACGGCCGATTTTCTAGATGTCGCATTCTACTTCGTCATCGGCGTGGCCATCACCAGTGTGTTTTCCGCAGGCGTCAACCGCGAAGCGCTGGCCCCCCTCGCCCAGTCGCCCGTGACATCCATCGTCGCGCTGATGATCGTGGCCGCGCTGCTAGCACTGTGCAGCACGACGGACGCATTTGTCGCGGCGACGCAATTCTCGCAGTTTTCCCCGGCGGCGAATCTCGCGTTTCTGCTCTTTGGACCGGTATTCGACCTGAAACTATTCTGGCTCTACGGGCTCGTTTTCCGTAAGAAATTCGTCATCGTTCTTGCCATCGGCCTTTTCATCCTCATCGCGGTCATCTGTATGCTTTGGGGCGCGCTCGACGCAGTCCCGCGTCCCTCGGAACCGGTTGGAAGCATCGGTTGCAACCCGCATGCACTCGCAGTATAAACATCATCATGCAAAAGCTCCTCAACCGCTGGCTGCCCGCCGCAACGCTCGCCCTCTGGAGCGCGGTGCTCTTCTACTTTCACTACTCGTCCCGCATGCACAACATGCTCGCCGGGCCGTTCCAAAAATACGCATTCGTTTCCGCGATCATTCTGGCGATCATGGCCGTGGTCTTCGTGGCCTTCAAGGCCGACACTTCTTGCTGCTCGACAGCGGAGTGCGGCCACGGGCTTAGCCGGCTTTCGATTGGAAAGCTGCTCACGTTTGTCGTGCTCTTGATCCCGATCACCGTCGCGGCGCGTTACACACCCACGACGGGCTTCAGCGCCCAGTTTGTCGAAAATCGCGGCACCGCGACTTCGCTGCAACAACTCGGAGCAAAGCCGAAGATCGTCGCCCGCTCGCCAGACCTGCCGATGCCGGGCAAAGGCGACGCGCCCGGCACTTCCGTCCGCGCAGATGGCACCCAGCCCGGAACTCTGACGGAACAGCCGACCGATTTTCTCACGCGCACGCCGGAAGGTTACATCGTCGCGGACGTCCTCGACCTCCTCTACGCGGCGCAGGACAAGGTACTGCAGGCGGATTTCGAGGGCAAAAAAGTCGTGCTGATCGGGCAATTCCTGCCCGATACGAGCAACAACGCCGCCGGCAATCGCTTCAAAGCCGTCCGCATGTTGATGAACTGCTGCGCTGCCGACACCCAGCCGATAGCCACGCTCGTCGAAGTGGAAAAGATCCCCGAGATTAAGGAAATGCAGTGGGTGAAAATTATCGGCATCCCGACCTTCCCCGTGGAAAGGGGACGCCGGATTTCCGTGCTGAAAGCCATCACGGTGGAAAAGACAGAGGCGCCACCGGAAGAATTCATGCGGTGAAAATTCTCGCAGCATTCAAGCGGGCTCTGGGCATGGCACCGGTGATCCATCCCGTCGAGAGCGGCATGGCCAAACGCTGGGTGAAACAACGTCTTCTCTCCGTCTATCCCGAGCTGCGTGGTGACCCTCAAGCGCTGGAAGCCGCGTACCGCGCGCTCAGCCTCGACCCGCAACCGGGTGCTCCCGGCGAACCGGACATTGTCTTCGAACTCAACGTCCACCGGGAGCCTGACCGGGATTAGCGAAACGCTATTCCGCAGCTTTCGTAATCGAGATATCCGCCTTGTAGCTGCCGAAGAGACTCAGGACGAGCACGCCCGTGTGTTCACCTTCTTTTGATGCGGTGACGGCCATCGGCGCGGTGCTCGGGGCGGCGTCGGTCTTGACGAGAGGGACTCTCACCAGCGGCTCCTTGTCTCGCCCTGTCACCGCGAGTTCGAGCGCGCCCGCCGAGGTTTTGGAAACGGAAAGGTAATAGACTTCCACCGATTTTCGGTTCTCATTTTCGCCGAACTCCACCGTGCGAAGCTTTGCGGCAGCCGGCGCAGTTCCGCTCACAACCGGGACGACCTTGTGCATCCAGAGTTGCCCGATTGCGGCTGGTTTTTCCGTAGCCGCACCGAGCGATTCAGCCGTGAGTTTCTTGTCAGGCATCA
>JAYSTZ010000640.1:0-6821 GCA_043719365.1 Verrucomicrobiaceae bacterium
TGGCGGAATAGAAGCATTGCGAGAACGGCGCACATCGCGAGGCGTGCGGTAAAAGTTCGCGTGCGAATGAGCGTAGGAAGCAACGCAACGCCCGCAAGAACCAGTGTCATATAAACGGCGGCGAATGGACTCATCGCCGGCATCGTCGTCGTCGGCTGCGCATCCGCGCCGATGGGCGAAGCTGCAAGGAAATACACCGCCGCAACGATTGCTAGGACTGCTAGGAAGACGCACCATTCGCGCTTCCAGTGTTCCTTTTCGCGCGACAGCCACGCAGATACACCGAGGCCTGCGAGCAGCGTAAATTGCACGATGAGAACGCAGCCGAACGTGTTGCCGACGTGCGAGACGTTCGCAAGGAATGGGATGGTCCGAATGATGGATGGCGGAACGATTCCGAATGCCAGCGCGATGCTGGGAATGGAGGCGACGATGAGCGTGCGGCCGATCGGCGTTTTCCAAAGGGAGCGGATTTGTGTCAGCGCGAGGAGGAAGCCGGCGAGCACGACGAGATTGGCGGCGGGAAAGCTGTGCAATTCACGCGCGGTGAGGCGGTGAAAGAACGCATCGTCGAACAATCCGAGAAGCGCAGCAGGTTGGATTTGGATGACCGGCGGCGAGGCATACGTGGTGAAAGACTCTTTCAGTGTGTCGAGGAAGACGAGCCAGAACGGGGCGTTGATCAGCACGAAAGCCACACATGCAGCACAGCCAATGAGCAAGTGCCGCCAGCGATTGGCGAGGGGACCGAAGAGCACCAAAATCGCGCCGGTCCCATTCATGCCCGCGATAAAAATCGCGGACTCTTTCGCGGTGCCGGAGTGGAATTCCATGATGCATGAGAGCACCAGAATGAGCGCCCATCGATGCCCCGCTGCGATGCACTGCCATGCCAGCAGAATCCACGGCGCGTAGCACATGCTGAAGTAAGCGGGGTGGCACATGCGAAACGCGAAGAATCCAAAGAAGCTCGCGCAAAACCCGAGCAGCGCAGCAACGCCGATTCGCGCCGTGGCCATCCACACGCAGAGCGCGATGCCCCATGCGAAAAGGAAGCGAGCGAACAGGAATTTTACGTCCCACGCCCACGATGCACCGTTCGAGGCAATCGGGAGCCAATGCAGCGGATCACCAAGCATGGACAGGCCCTGTCCGATGAACGGCGTCCCGCAATTATTGTAGTGATTCCAGAGCGGGAATTCACCGCGCTCGAAGATGCTCTCATACGCAAACTTCGAGTAGGGCCGGTGCCCGAGTTGCATGACGAGCGTGTCCGAGTTTCGCGCATTTTCGTTGTCCAGCGATTCGAGGCCGGGGACCGTCGGGTATCCTTCGTAGAGACAAAGCGCGCCGGTCTTTGGTGAGACAAAACTCTTTCCGCAAAAGATCGCCGGGAAGCACGAGCAAATCACGCTCAACACCGCGACAACTGCCAGCGCTCGAAACGGCGAGCGCTTCGCCCATCCAGCAACGCGGCCCCAGCGTGTCTTCCAGTTCTGCCAGGCACGGGAACACTGGGATTCGTAGCGGACCGCGATCAGCACGAATACTGCGCTGAGCGCGAGCGCGATTGCGACTAGGCCGAGCGGATCAATCTCGTGGCCTGACGGGAAGTTCCACGCTTTTCCCGGATCCAGTTGCAGCGCGGGTTGTCGGGAAAAGACTCCGGTGGAAAGCTCCATCCGGCTTTCAGAAATGGGATGAAGCCCGACCGGGCGGGACTCTCTCCATGCATCTGACGCGGCCTGCCAGATCACTTTTCCATCCGCATCCAAAACTCGCGCGGCCCCGATTTGCAGTCGGCCGGGGCGGTCCAGCGGATCGAGGACAATCCCGTAGCAAAGTCCGCCGGGTATCGTGAATCGCAGCACCTGCTTCGGGTCATTCGCGGTCACGCGTGACTGGAGGCCAAAGGCATTCCAGTGTTGCGAGCCGTTCCATGTTTGAAGCGTCGCGATGCCGGGAGCAGTGGATTCCAGCGGGATTTCCAGACACGCGACATCGTCCGGCGGGCTGAATGGCTTCCATCCAAACAGCACCGTCAGCAGCACGGCGAGCAGGACGCTCGCGGGCGTGAATTTGAGGAATCTCATTCGGCTGGGCGGCTGCCTTTAAGAAAGACCCGTGCCATCCGGGCGGTCTCTACGGCTTCTTTCCACCGAGCAGGAAGTCTGCGGCCTGCGCCACGTCTTTGTCCCCGCGACCGCTCAGATTCACGATGATAATCTGATCCTTGCGCATCTGCGGCGCGCGTTTGATCACGCCTGCGATGCCGTGCGCGCTTTCCAGTGCGGGGATGATTCCCTCCCATCGCGAGAGCTTTGAGAACGCGTCCAGCGCTTCATCGTCCGTGGCAAAATCATACTCGATGCGTCCCTGCTCGCGCAGGAATGCGTGCTCCGGGCCGACGGCCGCGTAGTCCAGCCCGGCGCTGACGCTGTGCGTGAGTTGGATTTGCCCGTCGTTGTCGGCGAGCAACCAAGTCTTCGTGCCTTGCAGCACTCCGAGTTTGCCGCCCTGAAAACGCGCCGCGTGTTCGCCGTCGCGGATACCGCGCCCACCGGCTTCCACGCCGAGCATCTTTACCGACTCGTCGAGCAGGAAGGGCCAGAAGAGCCCGATGGCATTGCTCCCGCCGCCCACGCAAGCGATGAGTTGATCGGGCAGACGGCCTTCCTTTTCCAAAATCTGCCGCCGTGCTTCGTCGCCGATTACGCGGTGGAAATCGCGGACGATCATCGGGAATGGATGCGCGCCAAGTGCCGAGCCGAGGATGTAGTGCGTCGTCTGCGGATTCGTCACCCAGTCCCGCATCGCTTCGTTCACCGCTTCTTTCAGCGTGCGCTGACCCGCCGTCACCGGGACGACTTTCGCGCCGAGAAACTTCATCCGTGCGACATTCAGCGACTGTCGCTCCATGTCCACTTCGCCCATGTAAATCACGCAATCAAAGCCGAACCGCGCGCAAACCGTCGCGGTCGCCACGCCGTGTTGACCTGCGCCGGTTTCAGCGATGATTCGCGTTTTGCCGAGGCGTCGTGCGAGGAGGATTTGGCCGAGCGCATTGTTGATCTTGTGTGCTCCGGTGTGGAGCAGATCCTCGCGCTTCAGATAGATCTTCGCGCCGCCCAGTTTGTCGGTGAGCCGCTCCGCGAAATACAGCGGGGTCGGCCGTCCCACGTAGTCCTTCAAGTAATACGCGAGCTCGGCTTGGAACGCGGGGTCCACCTTCGCCCGCTCATACTCGGCGGTGAGCTCGATGAAATTCTGCATGAGCGTCTCGGGCACAAACATTCCTCCGTATTTCCCAAAGTGTCCGCGTGCATCTGGTAGCTGGTCGTAACTTGTCATGCGGGTGAAGAAACAGGATTACGCCACCGCTTTCAACCTACATTCGTGAATAGACGCGAGCGAGGCGCATGATTGCTCCGTCAGGGCGGTGATTGGTGACTGGTGAGAAGTGACTGGTCGCAAGCGTTCGGGCGTAATTATCCCGCTTGCGACTAATCACTTCTCACCAGTCACGAATCACGGCCGATAAACACGCTGGCTTACCATCACGTGACGACCGCCAGATCACGAGTCCGCTGCAAGGTGCGGCATTCCCACAGGCACCACATCCTCGGTGCCGACCTCCGCTTCCTTCGGCCCGCCAAGGAAATCGAGCAGCACCTTAACTCGTTGCCTCGCGGGGAGAAGGCACAGAACTTCGGCTTCCACGCCATGGAAGAGCCGTCCGCTGAGCTTCACCACATCGCCGGGCTTCACTTTGTGATGGATGATCACTTCCTCCGCCGGACCCCATTCGGAGCGCAGGTCGGCGATCTCGCGCTCTGCCACTTCGCGCGGCGATTTGCCGAATCGCACGAGGTCCGTGACGCCAAACGCATAGCGGACCATTCGCTGGCTTTCGCTCAGCGAGAACTTGGCGAAAAGATAGTTCGGAAACAGCGGCTCCCTCCGCCAAATCACGCCCAGTCGTGTCGCCTTGCGCAGTCGCATGTGCGGGTTGAACACTTCGATTCCAAACGACCGCAGATGCGCCGCCGCCACATTCTGCCGGGACGGCTGCGAGCGGAGGCAAAACCAGGAGAGTTGCGTTGGATCGTTCAGTGGCATGTCGCGGTCTGTCTTTGAATCGCTGCTGCGGAAATGCAAGCGCACTATCCAGCGAGTCGCTCGTAACGAGCGGATGTCTCGGGCGCTCTGCCGGAGCTTGTGAGGTCGATCACGCGCTGCTCCGCGCCGAGCCCGGATAGGGCAGGGGAGTAGGCTTCATTGATGTTCCCGATGAGCACTGTGTCTGCTCCGGCCACGGCTTCATCCGCGCTGCCGACCATGAGTTTCGCGATGTGTGGGATGTGCTGCTCAATGTAGCGGCGGTTCGCTCCGACGAGTCGCGCGGTGTTCACATACGGGTCGAAGAGCCGCAAGTCGCAGCCTTTGCCCAACAGCGCTTCCACCACGGTGACGATGGGCGATTCGCGGAGGTCATCCGTGCCGCCTTTGAATGCAAATCCGAGCACCGCGATCTTCTTTTTTCCGTCGGCGGTAATGAGCCGCAGCGCATTCCGGATCTGCGCGTCGTTGCTCGGTGCGATGTGCGAGAGCATCGGGATTTCCACATCGCGCGACCGCGCCAGCCACGTCATCGCGCGCAAGTCTTTCGGCAGGCATGAGCCTCCGTAGGCGAAGCCCGGTTTGAGGTATGCTGGCGAGAGGTTCAGCTTCGTGTCCTGGCAGAAAATGCGCATCACTTCGTGGCTGTCCACGCCGATTGCTTTGCACAGCGCGCCCACTTCGTTGCCAAAAGTAATCTTCAGCGCGTGGAAGATATTGTCGCAGTATTTCACCGTCTCGGCGACTTCGATGGCCGTGTGGATGAGCGGCGCGTCGATGCCCGCGTAAAGCCGCGCGACCAGCTCGCCATCCGCGCGATTCTTCGACCCGATGACCGTCTTCGGCGGCGCGTAAAAATCCGCCACCGCCGTGCTTTCGCGCAGGAACTCCGGGTTCATCACCACGCCGAAATCCACGTCGAACTTCTTCCCTGAAGTCCGCTCCAGCGCCGGAATCACCACATCGCGAATCGTCCCCGGCAGCACCGTACTGCGCACCACCACGACATGCCGCGCCGCCTTCACTCGCAGCACCGCGCCGATGTCCTCGCACACGCGGCGGATGTAGGTGAGGTCGAGCTCGCCGCTCGTCTGGCTCGGCGTTCCCACGCACAGCAGCGACAGTTCCGTAGCCGCCACCGCTTCCGCCGCATCTGTTGTCGCGCGCACGGATCCGGATGCCACTCCGGCGGCGAGGAGGTCCTCGATTTCTGCCTCGATAATGGGCGAGCGGCCCGAGTTGATGAGCTCGACTTTGGTCTGTTCGGTATCCACGCCGACGACGCGATGCCCCGCTTTCGCGAAACAACCCGCCACGACGGTGCCGACGTATCCGAGGCCGAAAATGCTGATGTCCATCCGCGCAGATTCCAGACCTACGGGAAAAAGGGAACGCTTTTCTGCGCTTGCCGCTCCGCCGTCGCTCCGCAAGGGTCCGCCGCCATGAGCAACATCGTCAGCATTCATCCGTATTTCAAAGTTCACGCCGGCCAGATGGACGCCGCCCGCGCCATTCTCGTGAAGTTTATCGACCTCACCAAGACCGAGGCTGCGTGCCTTTACTACGACTTCACGGTGAACGGCGACATCGTCTTCTGCCGTGAAGCCTACGTCGGAGCCGCCGGCGCGCTCGCGCATCTTGCAAATGTGAACGATGCCCTTGGAGAAATGCTCAAGGTCGCTGACCTCATTCGCCTCGAGCTCCACGGCTCCGCTGCCGAACTCGCCCTCTTAAAAGAGCCGCTCGCCGCCTTGCCGGTGGAGTGGTTCGTCTTCGAGGCAGGGCTCGCCCGTTAGACTATTCCAGCCACATCACCCGCCGCCGAAAGTCAAACGTCACGCGCCACCGCTCCAGCAAGTCCGTCCCGATCCGCGCCGTCCACAGCCCTTCCGCGCTGTCGATCGTCGCGTTGCGGATCGGCTCGTTCCCCACGAACGCCAGCGGCAGCTTGAATTGCCGCCCGTTGGTCTCCCCGCCGATTCCCACCGCCCGGTACGTGCTCCCTTTCTCCGCGATGCTGTCCATCCCCCACTTCTTCAGCAGCGAGCGGTTGATGAAAATCTCGTCCTTCGCCCCCGTGTCCACCATCGCAGGCACCATGTATTTCCCCACGCGCAACGGCACATAAAACAGCCCCTCGCGCACCGCCAGCGGCACCGCACGCGCACCATGCTGCGGCACAAAGTCCGTCGCCGGCGAAAACGTCACGCGCCTCGCCGGATAGTCCAGCGTCACATAGTTGAAGCTCGAAAACGTCGGGCTCCCCAGCAGATTCACCTCCATCCCCGCCAGCGGCAGGCCCGCAAATCGCACACTCGTCGTCGAGCGCCGCAGCACCGCGATGAAATTGCGCAGCGTCATCGGGCCGATATAGATTTTCTTAAAGCTCGCCAGCCATGCCTGCTCCTCACCGCCCACCCCCACCACGCGGAACGGACGGCTCTCGCTTGCGAACACGCTCGCCTTCCCGTCCGCCGCACGCTGCGCCTCCACCACACTCATCTGCGCCCCCGTATCCAGAATCATCCGCACCGGCTTCATGCGGTTCAGCGACACCTCCACCGCCGGCAGCCCCACCAGCCCGCGCTCCATCGCCACCGACACCGGCTCCTTCGACAGCGCCGCCGTGAAAAGCTGCATCTCCTGTCCCCCGTTCTTAAACGAAATCCCAAACTCCTCCGCCGGCACCGACCGCTTCAAAA
>JAYSTZ010000065.1:0-2067 GCA_043719365.1 Verrucomicrobiaceae bacterium
GGTCATCGGCGACATCCGCGTGACCGAGAAGCGCAAGGAATGAAGTTCGCCCGCATCACGCTTAGCGATCGCGCCGCGGCGGGCGTGTACGAAGACCGCGGCGGCCCGGCGATTCAGCAGTTCTTTGCGGAGCGGCTGGAGACATCGGTGGAGTGGCACCAAGTGCTCATTGCCGACGAGCGTGCGGAAATCGAACGCATTCTGCGCGACCTTTGCGATTCGGAGCAAGTGGCACTCATCGTCACCACCGGCGGCACCGGGCCATCGGCACGCGATGTCACACCGGAAGCCACGCGCGCCTTGCTGGAGCGGGAATTGCCCGGCTTCGGCGAAATCATGCGCGTTCAATCTTTTGCCAAAGTGCCCACGTCCATCCTCAGCCGCGCCACCGCCGGGACACGGGGACGGACGCTCATCGTGAACCTCCCCGGCAACCCCCGCGCCATCGGCGAATGCCTCCCGCTTTTACTCCCCGCGATCATCGAGTGTCTCGATCACCTCGGCTGGCCGCGTCTCGTGCTCCGTGTCGGAATGAAGTGCCAGACTCATAGTGGTTGATCCGCGCCTGATTTCTTCGCCGCAGTGAAAACACCGAGCCCCGCAGACACGATGTTCAGCAACGAAATCCGTATGGGCGGATTCAAGGCACTGACGAAGTTCATGTTCAAGGAGGGCGTCGAAGTCGGAGTCGAACTCCCGAAAACGCAGGGCGGACATGGGAGTGAGAACCGGACCGGCGAGATCATGAAAGAGATCGTCAAATACCGCACCGCAGCCCTCGGCGCGATCCCCGGACTAAGGGAGCTCGTACAGGCATTCAACGATCAGTGCGCCCGCGGAGAATACCCGAAAGGCAAGCTCAACGACCGCCGCGTAAACGCAGTCCTCGACGCAATCAAAGCAATCGAGACCGCGACCACGCAGCCGGAGATTCGGAGTATTTCGCCAGCGTCGCTGAAGCCGTAACGCTGGGCGAAGTCGGAGGGCGGGATTGTTGTAGCGCCCGGAAGCCTTGCCATTCGTCGCAACTGGGATACGCTCTGGCGCATGGGCAACGCGCTTCGTAATGACAACTACATCGCACCTGCGGAATACCTCACCGGCGAGGAAATCAGTTTGGATCGGCACGAGTATCTCGACGGCGTCGTGTATATGTTGGCCGGCGGCAGCGCTGCGCATAACCGCATCGCGACAAACATTGTTGGCGAACTCCGTGCGTTCCTGCACGGCAAAACCTGCGAAGCGTTCGGCTCAGACACCCGCGTCCGTGTCCGCGCGGAGAAGGGCGAGTTTTACTACTACCCGGATGTCACTGTGGACTGCTCGGGCCGGTCGAACGATTCCCAGTACGCCGAGGCGCCGAGCGTCATTTTCGAAGTGCTGTCACCCGCGACCGAGCGTGTCGATCGGGTGGAGAAGTTACACAACTACCAGCAAATCCCGTCGCTCCAAGCGTACGTCCTAGTCGATCAACTCCGCGTCGCCGTTACAGTCTATCGCCGCGTGTCCGGCGGATGGGAATCGGAAGTCCTTGTCGAAAAAGACGACGTCCTCTCGCTGCCGTGCATCGAATGCGCGCTGCCGCTCTCGGCGATTTACGAGCGGACGGGGATGTAGCATTTTCCGCAGAAAATGTAACCGCGTTTTGAGCGGCGACCTACTTCGGCATCGCGAACCGAAAACAGCGACCACTCCGCTTCTCGATTACCAGAATGGCGGTTCCGTTTTCGACGATGAATGGTTGGAAGTCTGAAGTCTCCTTTTCGGAAAGGCCATCGATTCGGATTGCGCCGACGACTTCGCCGGTTGCTTTGAAGACATAAACGAAAGGGTTCGGAACGTCGAAGCCGCCCGCAGCCACGATGTGGGCACCGTCGAACGCGATTTCTGAAAGGTTCTTGCCCGCTGTGAAATCGATTGTTTGGATGGGCGTTCCGTCAGGCTGAAAGATCGTAATCGTCTCCATCGGGAGATGGCTCGGCGGGAGTGGAAACGGAGTCGAAAAACCGGCGAAATCATTTCCCTCTGACGTGTCCCGTATGGCTATTGTGCCGTCGGGCGCAAAGC
>JAYSTZ010000641.1:0-2919 GCA_043719365.1 Verrucomicrobiaceae bacterium
CATGTCCTGATACAGTCTGTGCGTCTCGTATCGGTCGCGCCAAAAGTCCGGCGAAAACCGGCGCGCGGGGATGAGTTGGCCGTTGGTCGCCTCCTCCAAAATCTCGTCGCCGCTGAGGTCGTGCAGTGGAGTCTCGATGATATCGAATGCGAATTCCGGGCGGCGCGCTTCCGCGGCTACGATTTCCGGTGAGACGCCCTTTTCCTGCACTGCGGCTTCGCTGAAGTAGTCCAGCATTTGCGAGGGGCTTCCATGAAAGACCATTTTACCGCCGCGATCGAGAAGCACCGCTTTGTTAAACATCTGGAATAGCCGCTGGCTGGGCTGATGGATGACAACGAGGACGATCTTGTTGTGCGCAAGTCCGCGAATAATTTCGATGACGTGTTCGCTGTCCTTTGAACTGAGTCCGCTGGTGGGCTCATCAAAAAGGAACACGTCGGCGCTGGAAATCATGTCCAGTCCGATATTTAGCCGTTTGCGTTCGCCGCCGGAGAGCGTCTTTTTTTCCGCAGAGCCGACGATGATGTCCCGGCGCTCGGCGAGACCCAGTTCGATGAGTCGGCTGTCCACCCGGCGCTCGCGATCCCGCTGGCTGAGGTGCGGCGAGCGGATGCTGGCTGCGTAGCGCAGGTTTTCTTCCACCGTGAGGTGATCGTCAAATGCGTCATCCTGCGGGATGTACGCGATGAACCGCTTGAATTCGTCGAGGTTCGCATAAAGCGGCTGCCCGTTGAGCAACACTTGTCCACTCGTGGGCGGAAGGCGCCCGGCAATCGCCCGGAGGAGCGTGCTTTTTCCCGAGCCGCTGCCGCCCATTACGCAGACGATGTCGCCGCGATTGAGCGTGAACGTAATGCCGTCGAGCGCCTTCGCTTTGTCGCCGAAATGGCAGGTGAGATCGCGCAGCTCAATCGTCGAAACGATGTTCCGCTCTTCTTCAATGATGCGTTCGCTGAAATCGCAGCGAAGCCCTTGCCCGGCGTCGATGCGAATGATGTCGCCGTCCTTGAGGTCGCAGGAACCGCCTACTGGAACCGTCCGATCGCCGACGGTGATATCCCGGTCGGCTTCGATCACTTCCAGTTGCCCGACACGGTGTTCGTAGTCGCACAGAATCTTCAGCAGCACCGCGCCGGACGTGCCGGGGGACAGGAGGATGTCATCGACATCGAGTCGCTGGGTCTGGTTCGAGACGTGATAGACGCTTTTGTAACTCTTGAGTTGGAATCGTCCACCGAGCGCTCGGGCTCGGCGTCGCAGGTCCGAGAGGACGAGTTCGGCATCATTGTGAAATACGATTCGGTCTTCGAGATTGCCGTTGAGCAGAGTGCCCTGGCGGAGCGCGACATTATTGAAAAGCGCGTCCATGTTTTTCAGGGCGCGCACCTGCACCTTCAGCCCGAATCGGACTTCAAGAATACTTTCGCGGCTGCGGGCGCGGGCGACCTGCACTTCGTCGTTGTCGTTCAGTTCAAGATAGACTTGCGTGACGGCGATATTCTTCTTCGCGTTAAAGTAATAAGAGAGATCCTGAAATGTGAGAACTTGCTCGTCGAGAATGACGCGCTGTCCGGCGTAAATCCGGCAGAACGCACCCGGCGCGAGAGGCCGTCCGCGAACGAATACGGAACTGCGACTGTTGTTCTTTAGGAGAAGGAGGTTGTGATAACGAAATGCGAGCAATCGGTCGTTGTCGTGCAGACCTTTCAACATCACATCTGCATTCGCATCACGCCCAAAACTCAGGATCTCCAGCGGCGAGTCGGCGGACACCGCAGGTGCCGCGTCGCCGGAACCGGAGAGATTGAGCTGATGAACGATATGCTGCGTTTCAGCAGCAGTGCCGAGTTTCTCGGTGAAGGCTTGGAACGCATCCATTTGCGCCTGCTGTTTGCCAGCCCGCGCAATGATGTCGTAGAGCTGGATTCCGAGCATGACCTTGCGCTCGGGATGAAGCTCCTTTGCCAGTCGCTCGGCCATCGCGGAGAGGTCTTGGTTTTGTCCGAGCGCTTCGCGGAATTGCCGCGTCAATTCGGAATAGACCGTCTCCGGATAGTCGTTGCGCAGGAAGCCGAGGGCGGAGTCCACCTCGGTCTCCACGACCTGTCCGTCATGCTTCGAAAATCCGGCGAGCACCTGAACAAGCAGCGGTAGAAAACTTGCCGCCTCAGAACCGCGTGGACGACCAAGCAAGCGTCGCCATCCACGCACGGCAATCCTACCGGACCGTCGCGAGATTTCGGCGATTCGACTTGGAACGGTTGGCGTCGGAGGTGCCGTGCTCATGGATTTTGACGGCCGCTGACCATCGGCTTTAGGCCTTCCCGCCGTAGGTGACGTAATCGTCGAGGTCGAGCAGGTCGCTCCAATAATGGATGTCGGTGCGATTTGGGCCGCATTCAGCGAGGTATTGGTCGAAGAACTCCCGGTCGCCGCCGTCCGGCTTTCGCTTGTCGTTCGCGTCACTCCACGCCTCGATCTCGGCGGGCGTCAGTTTGTTCGCCTGATTTGCCTGAATCCATTTCAGCACGTCACCGTCTCCGAGGCCTTTCGCGACTTCGGCTTTCAGTGCGACGGGATCGACTCCCATAAACTTGAGCACACGCTGGTCGTTCGGACATGCGTAGTGGAAGGTGCTCGCGGTGCCATTGAGTTCGGCGCGGCATTTATCCAGCATCCGCGGCAGAAGCGCGTAGCCGCCGAGGCGGGTTTTCGGGCTGCGCGGTGGACGTTGATTGAGGTCGGTGATTGGAATCATTTTTAGTCGGCGGAAACAATCGTGACGTCGCCATCATCTTCCACGTCGGCGACGACGGGAGCGATGCTGGAGAGTTTCTCTGCGCCTTTGAGGTCGATGAGTTTCACGCCCATCGTGTTGCGTCCCGTTTCGCGGATTTCTTTCACGCGGGTGCGGAC
>JAYSTZ010000642.1:0-2919 GCA_043719365.1 Verrucomicrobiaceae bacterium
GGTTCGGCGGATCGACGAGGAACTTGATGAGGTTGAGCCGTGTTTTTTCACCACCGCTGAGGACCGATGTCTTCTTGAAGATGTCGTCCTTTTTGAAAAGGAACGAACCTAGGATGCCGCGCGCTTCGTTCTCCGAGAGGCTCACTCCGCCTACGTCCATGACTTCCTGGAGGATCGATTTACTCGGGTCCAAAGTCGCCGCGCGGTGCTGGCTAAAGTAGCCGATCTTCGCATTTAGTCCTTCCGAGCGCGTGCCTTTCTGGAACTCCACGACGCCCGCGAGAATCTTTAGCAGCGTGCTTTTGCCCGCTCCGTTTGGGCCTACAAGCACCGTCCGTTCGCCGCGCTCGACGGTCAATTCGAGGTTCCGGTAAACGACATGCTCGCCGTACGCCATCTGGATCTTCTCCAGCGAAATCGCCCGCTGCCCGATGCGCGGCGGCTGCGGGATCTGGAAGCGGAACGCTTTGCGCGGCGGTAGCGGTTTCTCGATTTTCTCCATCCGCTCAATCTGCTTCAGCTTGCTCATTGCCTGCGACGCCTTCGATGCGACCTGACGGAACCGATCCACAAATTCCTGCAATGCCGCGATCTCTTTTTGCTGATTCTTAAACTGCGCATTCTGCTGCTCGAAGCGCTCCTCGCGCTGCACCAGAAACGCACTGTAGTTGCCCGTGTATTCATGCAGCCGCTTCTCGGCGATGTCATACACTTTCTCGACGACTTCATCCATGAACTGCCGGTCGTGGGAAATCAGCAGCACAGCGCCGGGATACGTCTTCAAGTATTGCTGAAGCCACAAGAGCGAGAGCAAATCGAGATGGTTTGTCGGCTCGTCGAGCAGGAGCAAATCGGGCTCCATCACCAGCAGTCGCGCAAGGTGCGCACGCATGATCCACCCGCCGCTCAACTCGCGCGCCGGACGATCGAAATCACCGCCGCGATAGCCGAGGCCATGCAGGATCTTCTTCGCTTTCGCCTCGATCTGCGGATTGCTCAGCGCCTCGTGCTTGGCGTGCGCCTCCATGTATTCCGGGGAATCTACAGCGCCTTTTGCCTCAAGTTCGTGCAGGCGTTTTTCAAGCTGCGGCAACTCGGTGACACGGCCCGTGGCCACATCCATCACGCTCTCATCGCCGATGGCCTCCGCCTCCTGCGGGAGAAAGCCGACCGTCGTCCAAGCATCGCGTTCCATCGTACCGGCGTCCGGCTCATCCTTGCGCAGGATGATGCCAAAGAGCGTCGATTTCCCCGCGCCATTCGGCCCGACAAGAGCGACACGCTCGCTATAGTTGATCTGCATGTCCGCGCCCTCAAAGAGCATTCGGCCACCAGCGGAAACTTTCAAATCACGGATTGTCAGCATGGAAAATAAGACCCGTTGCCGCCTACGATCGCGCCATTCGGGACCGGCTACCATGCCTTATCCGTGGGCGGTAGAGAAAGAGAAATCGAGCCATCCCGCGTAGCGAAGCGAAAATACCTCCGGTTTTCGTAGAAGAGACACTTTGCCCTTTTCATCCCCCGCCCCGCTCTCTTTCACTGCACGCATGACCAGCGCACCACAAATCAATCCAGCCGAACGAATCCTCATGGGCCCCGGCCCCAGCTCCGTGCCTCACCGCGTCCTTCGCGCCATGAGCGCGCCGACGCTCGGGCATCTCGACCCGCAGTATCTCGCAATCATGGACGAAACATGCGAGCTGCTGCGCCAGGTTTTCCGCACGCAGAACGCGCTCACATTCCCCGTCAGCGGCACCGGTATGGCCGGTATGGAATGCATCGCCACGAACCTCCTGGAGCGCGGCGACGAAGCAGTCGTCGGAGTCAACGGCGTCTTCGGCACCCGCATGAAAGACGTGATGGAACGCTGCGGCGCGACCGTTCACGCAATGGAGCAGACATGGGGCGAAACCTTCTCGCTCACACAAATCGAAGCCGCTCTCGACGCTGCGCCTAAAGCGAAAGTCTTCACCATCGTCCACGCCGAGACGAGCACCGGCGCGCTCCAGTCGCTCGAAGGAATCTCCGAGCTCTGCAAAAAGCGCGGGGTTCTTTTCGTCGATGCCGTCACCTCGCTCGGCGGTCACGAACTTCAGGTCGATAGCTGGGGCATCGACGCCATTTTTAGCGGCACGCAAAAATGCCTCTCCTGCCCTCCCGGACTCTCGCCCGTCAGCTTCGGCCCGCGCGCGCTGGAAGCCATGGACGCCCGCAAGACCAAGGTGCAGAGCTGGTATCTCGACGTCTCCATGCTCCGCAAATACTACACCGGCGGCGGTGGCGGCGGACGCGTGTATCACCACACCGCGCCGATCAACATGACCTACGCCCTGCGCGAAGCCCTCGCCGCAGTCATCGAGGAAGGACTCGAAACCCGGATCGAGCGCCACCGCGTCCTCCATCTCCGCCTTCGCGCCGGACTGGAAAAACTCGGCCTCCGCTACGTCCCTACGCATTCGCTCCACACGCTCAACTGCATCCACGCCCCCGAAGGAAAAGACGAGGCCGCCATCCGCCGCCGCCTCCTCGAAGAATACGGAATCGAAATCGGTGCCGGCCTCGGCCCAATGGCTGGCAAGGCCCTGCGCATCGGCCTCATGGGCCACAGCGCCAGCATCCGCAACGTGGACCTCGTCCTCGCAGCGCTGGCAGAATTATTGAAGTAACTCGCGCAAAGTGCTGCACGCCACTTCGTAGAAATACTCTCCACGCACGGCACCTACACCCTCACCATGCCGCAGCCTAAATCCACTTCCAGCGCTGCATCCGTCCGCCGCACTGAAATGTCTGGCGACAGGCGGTAAAGAAGACGCCGTCCGTCCTGACCCGAAAGCGACTCCGGCGGTGCAAATCCAGATGCCATTTCCCCCGTTATAGACTCCCCCAACCCAGCCCGAATCTGGGCGCAACCCGGAG
>JAYSTZ010000643.1:0-2916 GCA_043719365.1 Verrucomicrobiaceae bacterium
CAAAGCGAGGATGCGCGGTTACTCGACGACAATTTCCACGCCGCGTTTCGCATGATGACGAGCGAGCAAGCGCGGTCGGCGTTCGATTTATCCAAGGAGCCGCTGGCGGTGCGCGAGCGTTACGGCATGAACCGCTTTGGCCAATGCTGCCTGCTTGCGCGTCGGTTGGTGGAAAACGGCGTGCGTTTTGTGACCATCAATACGTTCCTCACGGTGTTCGACGAAATCACTTGGGACATCCACGGTTCGAAGCCGTTCACCTCCATCGAAGGCATGAAGGACATCGTTTGTCCGATGTATGATCAGGCCTACAGCGCGCTCATCGAAGACCTCGACCAGCGCGGACTGCTGGGCGACACGCTCGTCGCAAACCTCAGCGAATTTGGCCGCACGCCGAAGGTGAATCCCGCCGGCGGGCGCGACCATTGGCCGCAGTGCTTCACGTGCTATTTCGCGGGCGGCGGAGTGAAAGGCGGGCGCGTCATAGGCAAGAGCGACCCCATCGGCGGCTTCCCCGCAGAGCGTCCCGTCGGCCCCGGCGACATCGTAGCGACCATCTTCCAAAGCCTCGGCTTCGACCCGCACTCGCAATTACCCGGGCCGGGGAATCGCCCGTTTTACCTCACGGACCTCGGAACGGATTCGATCAAGGAACTCTTTGCGTAACTCACGGACATGATTCGAATATTCGCTCTTCTCATCGCGTTAATCGTCGTCGCACACGCAGACGTGCCGTCCTTCCGCAACGACATCCTTCCGATTCTGAGCAAATCCGGCTGCAACAGCGGTGGGTGTCACGGGGCGCTGGCGGGCAAGGGCGGGTTTCGCCTATCGCTGTTTGGGTACAATCCCGAGGCTGATTGGCAGACGATGACGCAGGAATCGCGTGGGCGCCGTGTGGACCTCGTGGAGCCAGGCGCGAGTCTGCTGCTCACGAAACCGACGACCGCCATAAAGCACAAGGGCGGCAAGCGCATCGAGATCGATAGCGATGACTATCGGGTGTTTGCGGAGTGGATTGCAGTCGGCGCGCCGGGGCTGAAAGGGGACGAGCCGACCCTTGCTTCCATCGCCGTGTCGCCGGAGGAAAACACTGCGAAACCCGGTGATTCACTGGCGCTCAAAGTGACGGCGAAATATAGCGACGGGCACGAGCGCGACGTGACTCGATGGGCGAAGTTCACGTCTGCCGATGAGACCGTGGCGACCGTCACGCAGGACGGTAAAGTGACCGTTCTTGGAGCAGGGCAGGGGGCCGTGACGGCGTGGTTTTCATCGCTCGTCGTCGTGGCGCGGGTGACTGTGCCTTGGGCCCACGATGTTCCCGCCGAGGTGTATGCGAATGCACCGAAATCGGGTTTCATTGATGAACTGATTTTTGCGCAGCTCCAGCGGCTGAAGCTGAAGCCCTCGCCGTCTGCGGACGATTCCACGTTTATCCGCCGTGCTTTTCTCGATACGATCGGACGCCAGCCGACACCGGATGAAGTGCGTGCTTTCATCGCGGAGAAATCATCCGAAAAGTATCGCGCGCTTGCAGAGCATTTGATGCAGCGTCCGGAGTTTGTGGATTACTGGGCTTACAAGCTGTCCGACATGCTGCTCGTCACCGGCTCCAAGCTGCGTCCACAGGGCGTGAAGGCCTACTACGAGTGGATTCGGCAGCGTGTCGCGGAGAATACCCCGTGGGATGAATTTGCGCGCCGCGTGGTCACGGCGACCGGGTCTTCCATCGAGAATGGAGCGACGAATTTCTTCGCTGTGCATCAAGACCCCGAGGGCATGGCGGAGAATGTGAGCCAGGCGTTTCTCTCGCTCTCCATCGGCTGCGCGAAGTGCCACAACCACCCGCTGGAGAAGTGGACGAACGACCAATACTACGGCTTCGCCAACCTTTTCGCCCGCGTCCGCGCGAAAGGCTGGGGCGGCGAAGTGCGCTCGGGCGACGGCCTTCGCACGCTCTACACGCTCGCAGAAGGCGACCTCACTCAGCCACGCACTGGCAAGCCGCAACCGCCCGCGCCGCTCGATGCTCCGGCGATTCCAGCCAGCGCGACGGGAGATCGACGCACGGTTCTCGCGGAATGGCTCACCGGTCCGGAGAATCCGTATTTTGCGCGAGCGATGGCGAACCGGGTTTGGGCGAATTTCATGGGCGTGGGACTCGTGGAAAGCGTGGACGATCTCCGCGTGACAAACCCCGCGAGCAACGAAACACTGCTCTCGGCGCTCGCTGCGAATTTCCGCGAAAACCGCTACGATTTGCGTGCGCTCATGCGAACCATCATCACGTCGCAAGCGTATCGTCGAAGCAGCGTGGCACTGCCCGAGAATGCTGAAGACAAGCGCCACTACAGCCGGTTCTACCCGCGCCGCCTCATGGCCGAAGTGATGTCCGACGCCGTCAGCGACATCACAGGCGTGCCCGACGTATTCACCGAACTCGCGCTGAACGATGGATCTGTCGAAAAGACCGAAGCATACAAGCCCGGCACGCGCGCGATACAACTCGCAGACAGCACGGTGAAGAGCTACTTCCTGAAAACGTTTGGCCGCAATCAGCGCGACATCACTTGCGAGTGCGAACGCTCCGCACAACCGAGCCTCGTGCAAGTCCTGCATCTCTCAAACGGAAAGACGCTCAACGACAAGCTCACGGCAAAAGACAGCCGAGTGGACAAGCTCCTCGCCCGCAAACTGACCGACGCGGAACTCATCGACGAAGCTTACTTCCTTGCGCTCTCGCGTCCCGCCGCGACGAAGGAAAAAGATGCACTCGCCGCCATGCTCACAACTGCACCGGCAGAAGAAAAACGCAAGGTTGTGGAAGACCTGTTCTGGTCATTGCTCACAAGCCGGGAGTTTTTGTTCCAGCACTGATTTTCAAATGAAATCGTTTTCGTCAATTTTTCTAGC
>JAYSTZ010000644.1:0-2915 GCA_043719365.1 Verrucomicrobiaceae bacterium
GATCTGGGCGATGGTCGCCGCTCGGTTGGAGGAATTCGGGTTAATGCTCGTCTTTTTGGAGGGAAGGCGGGTAGAGACGGGGGAAGCCCTGTTCATTTCATGCAAAGCGTCGTCATCGATAAGCCCTACACTTTTATCCCGCCCCGATTGAGCCGTTTCTGGCACTGGGTGGTGCGGCGGATTTTGCCGAGGCAGTTGCGGAAGGAGTATGGGATCGCGGCGGTGGAGGTCGTGGGGGCGGAGAAGTTGCGGGCTTCGATCGAGGCGGGGCATGGGGTGATGATTGTGGGGAATCACTGCCGGCCGTGCGACCCGATGGTGCTGGATTCGCTGGCAGCGGCGGTGCGGAGGCCGTTTCACATTATCGCGAGCTGGCATGTGTTTATGTCGAGCCGGTTTCAGCAGTTTTTGCTGCCGCGGATCGGGGGCTTTAGTGTTTACCGGGAGGGTATGGACCGGGAGTCGCTGAAGTGTGCGATTAAGTCGGTGGCGGACGGGGTGAATCCGCTGGTGATTTTCGCGGAGGGGATCATCACGAGGAGTAATGACCGGCTGGTGAACTTTATGGACGGGCCTGCTTTTATCGCGAGGGCGGCGGCGAAGCAGCGGAAGGCGGGGAAGGTGGTGATTCATCCGGTGTTCACGCGGTATTTTTTCGAGGGGGATTTGCAGGCGACGCTGGCGCCGTTGCTGAAGGAGATCGAGCACCGGCTTTCGTGGCAGGAGCAGGTGCACCTGCCGTTGCGGGGGCGGCTTTTGAAGATCGGGGATGCGCTTTTGGCGCTAAAGGAGATGGAGTATTTCGGGGCGCCGCAGCCGGGTGCATTTGTGGAGCGTCTGCCGAGGCTGGTGGATCATTTGCTGACTCCGCTGGAGAATCAATGGACGGCGGGACGCCACGATGGGGATGCGATGGCGCGGGTGAAGCGGCTGCGTTCGGCGATTTTGCCGGATATGGTGAACGGGGAGCTGACGGAGACGGACCGCGCGGCGCGCTGGCGGAATCTCGCGGATGTGTATCTCGTGCAGCAGCTCCATTGTTATCCGGGCAATTACTTCGACGCGCCGACGCCTGAGCGGATTTTGGAAACGGCGGAGCGTTACGAGGAGGATCTGACGGACGTGGCGCGTGCGCATTGCCCGATTCGGGCAATCATCACCGTGGGTGACGCGATCGAGGTGGGGGCGACGCGGGACCGCTCGCAGGAGGTTGACCCGATCACCTCGGAGATCCGGCGGCAAATGGAGGCGCTGCTGGAATCGACGAAGACGCTGCGCCGGACGCCACCGACGGGGACGGAACGACTATGAACCTGGAAAAAGCAGTTGGGTCCACGGAAGAAACGGAAGTCCGCGGAAGACAATACATTCCGCGAATCCAAGCGTTCACTCGCTTGATGCGCGGCGTAGGTTTCACAAGTGGCTCTATCCGTGTCCTTCCGTGGATAATCCAACCGGGGCTTTTAGGATGAGCGCGCTTGGTTTGAGAATCGGAGTCATCGCACTGGCGCTGATGGTGTGGTTTTGGACGCAGAAGCTGATCGGTCGGAAAGGGGCGGCGCAGGGTGAAATCGGGGACGGCTTCCACCAGCTCACCGCGGGCTGGCATCGGTATTTCCTGTCACACGACAAGGCGGCGAACCGTGCGCTGGCGATTAGTTCTTTCTTTATCGATGTGCTGAGTCTGACGCTGATCGGGGCGGCGATTTTCGGATCGAGCTTTGCGCCGTTTCTCGGGGTGCTCATTGTCTTTGCGATGCGGCAGGTCTGCCAGCTTTGGTGTACGCTGCCGCCCCCGCCGGGAATCATCTGGCGCGACCCCGGCTTCCCGAGCCTGCTGGTGACTTACGGCGTGAGTAATGATCTGTTCTTCTCCGGCCACACTGCGCTGGCGGTGCTGGGGGCGATCGGAGTCTGCCACCTCGCGCCATGGTGGCTCGGTGCCTTGGCAATCCTAGTCGCAATCGGAGAAGCGGTGATCGTGCTCGTCCTGCGTGCCCATTATACGATGGACGTGATTGCCGGGGCGTTTGCCGCGTGGTTCGCGGCGGACATGGCGGCGCGGATTGCACCGTTTGTGGATGGTTGGCTGAAGTGAAGCGGTCGTTTAACCCCGCCCGTGCCTGCGACGAAATTCAGCGCGGTAGTCGCCCATCGTTTTGATGATGTCGTTCCGAATGCTGAAGATACTCGCGCGAAGCTTTTGGAATACTTCCTCGGCGATGAAGCCGCCTTCGAGCAGGTGCATTGTGGAGTCGAGACCGGAGGTCAGGGCCGCAAGCGCGCGTTTTAGATACGCGATGCACATGCCCAAGTCTTCCGTCTGCTCGTCACTCAGCGCGAGTGACAGCTTGGCCGTCGCGAGTGTGGTCTGCGTGTTGAGTGCGACCATGGCCGGGTGCTCGCGGACTTTCTCGTCCGAATCGTCCAGCAGGTTGTCCAACTCCATGTTGAACGCGATCGCCTGCTGGTAAATCGGGTGCCGCTCAAAGCTGAAGCCGACGTCCTCGTCTTCTTCGTCCGTGTCGTCTTCTTCGTCGTCGAAAGCTGCATCGACTTCCTCCTCCCAGTTTCGGGAGTCGCTATCGAGCATGTGTTTCCATCCCATTTCCTCGGCGATGATCTCGTCGCGTTGGGGGTGGTCGATATATTTTTCTAGAAGCTCGATATATTTCTCGGTACGCCGCTCCTGCTCTTGGAGAAACCGCTCCCACTTGAACTCGTCCCAAGCTTTTTCAGAGTGCGAATCAGACATAACGCCGCAAATTAGAGCGCAGGCTGCGCGGCGTGCAAGTGGAGAGTCAGGATTTCTTCCGAATGTTACTTACCAGCCTACTGAAAACGCATCCTCTCTTACATCCTACTCTTGCTCTTGCTCTTGCTCTTGCTCTTGCTCTTGCTCTTGCTCTTGCTCT
>JAYSTZ010000645.1:0-2914 GCA_043719365.1 Verrucomicrobiaceae bacterium
GCGGCAGGTTCGGAGAGTGTGGGCAGGCCACGGAGGTAGAGGTCGCCTTTATGCGCTGCGAGCGCCTCGGCGATGGCGACCGGCAAATCCGTGAGGCCGTCCAGCCACAGCCCGCCGTTCATTTTTGCGAGTGCGGTGGCGGCGGCAGGCAAGAGGCTTGTGAGCCCGCCGAGTTCGAGGATGCCGTGGTGGGCGGAGAGCAGTTCGGCGGTGGAGTCCGCGAGCACAGTGAGGCCGCTGAGATTGAGGTATCGCTTGAGCTTCGAGAGGAGCGCGATGGCGGGGTCTTCGATCTCGGTGAAGGTGCAAAGATCGAGGGCGTGGATGGCTTCGCGATGTGCCGTCACCAATTCCAAAGTCAGAAGTCTATTCATGGTCCCGACAGCATTCACCGGCACGTTCGTCTTGCCGATGGAATCGAATGGGGACATTGCGCGTCCATGTTTCCTCGCCGGGCGGCGTTACGGACGCCTCGACAGGCTTGCGCGGTGAGGAAGATTACGCGGGCTATTTCCCGGTTGGCACATCCATGGAGGAAATTAGTGCCGGGTTCAATATCCGCATCCCTTTCCCAGAGTCGTAGATGATGCGATTTGAGCGGGTGACGGTGAGGAAATCCGAATGAAGCACACGCAGTTTCTCTCCCGAATGCAGCCGGACAAAAAATGGAAGAAACGGCACTGTTTGAAGTGTCTCGCGGAGGGCCTCGATGATGTCGAATTTGAGATCAACTTTCATGCGGAATTGATACGCCTGCCTGCTGTGGCAGGCAATCACCGAATGAGCAGTTGCCAAATGATTCACAGCCCCGAATCCGACAATCACACCCTTTTGCGCCTGAGCTTCGCATTGTCATTCCCCATTCCGAGCCCCAGCGTGCGCCGACTTCATGCCGAATGCTACCGCGCTACCTACTTGGAAAATCCACGCCTTTTTTCCGTTTCTTGTCCGAGTTCCCGCACTACGCTGCCGCCTATGAAATCCGACACCGAAAAGTCTTCGCACGGACAGCCTAAGAAATTGCATTTTACGCCAAAACCGAAGGACTCATGGAAGAAGCTCATCGGTCGTGCGAAGAATGACGAACTCTCGCCAGAGGCATATCGCCTCGGCGCTGAATGGCGGGCGAAAATGAATCGCGAAGGCCAGTAGCCGCATATTCGTCGTCCTCGACACCGATCACTACAGCGCGATTATTCATGAGACTCCACTGCTCGCGAACTTGCAGCCGCCAGTTCCAAGACCGTGAATCGCACGCAGCTTGAGCACATCATCCGCGCCTCCACTGGAAATGCGGACGCCACAGACTTCTTCATCACCGTCATCACCCCACAAGAAATCACCCAAGGCTGGCTGGCCGCAATCAATCGCGAAACAGCCGGGCCAAAGCAGGTATTCATGTATCGGCGATTCCTCCACAGCCTCAGATATGAGATCCATTGACGAAAGCCGCGTGTGAGTGCCGCTAGGCTTTGGAGTGCTGGGGCTTGACCCAGCTTTAACTTTCGGCGGAACACGCGCAGTGAGTAGGGTGAAGGTCATGCGCATGGCGACGTGAGTCCGGCTTGCCTCTCACATCATCCTGACTTTGTCCGCTGCATCCCGTGGAAGTCAAAGCGGTGTCAAGCCACGCGCACTCCAAAGCCTAGCGGCACTCTCACGTCGCTTCGGCTTGGATTCATTCCCTTTCCTCAATCGCATTTTGCCGTCGATTCGATCCGGTTGAAGCATTGTGGCTAAAGGTGGAACTGATTGTCATTCCACATGCTGAGCCCCAGCGTGCGCCGACTTCATGCCTGCCTCAACTGCGCTACCTATTTGGAAAATCCACGACGACATCCTGCGCACGCTGGGGGCGGGTAATCGCCTTGTGCTCGTGGCTCCTACGGGCTCGGGGAAGACGACGCAGGTGCCGCAGATGTTGCTGGATGCGGGGATCGCGGGCGAAAAGATGATCGTCGTTTTGCAACCTCGCCGCGTCGCAGCTCGCACGGTGGCGACGCGGGTGGCTTGGGAGCGGAATGGGAAGCTGGGCGCGGAGGTGGGGTATCAGATTCGGTTCGACGATCACACGAGCGTCGGCACGCGCATTTGCTTTGTCACGGAGGGCATTTTGCTGCGCTGGTTGCAGGATGACCGCACGCTCGGAAAAATTGGCGCGGTGGTGTTCGATGAGTTTCACGAACGCAATTTACTGAGCGATGTCGCGCTGGCGTTGGTGAAGCATTTGCAGCACACGCAACGGCCCGATCTGGCGATGGTGGTGATGTCCGCCACGCTGGATGCAGAGCCGGTTGCGGCTTATTTGGGCGGGTGCCCGATCCTCATTTCCGAAGGGCAAAGCTACCCGGTGGAGGTGGGCTATCTTTCCACGCCCGACCAGCGCCCGTTCACCGTGCAAGCGGCGGAGGCGGTGGAGCGAATTATCAATGGCGGTGCGCCCGGCGATATCCTCGTCTTCATGCCGGGGCGCGGGGAAATCAACGGCACGCTGGACGCGCTGCGCGGCCTGCGGACTCGGGAGCGCGTGGCCTGCATCCCGCTGCATGGCGAACTCGACCCGCAGGAGCAAGACCGCGCCTTTTCCCCGAACTCGCTGCGCAAAGTGATCGTCGCCACCAACGTCGCCGAGACGAGCATCACCATCGACGGCATCCGGCACGTCGTGGATAGCGGCGTCGCCCGCGTGGCTCGGTACGATGCGGAACGCGGCATCGGCACGCTGCTGCTGGAGCCCATCAGCCGCGCGAGCGCCGACCAGCGCAAAGGCCGCGCAGGCCGCACCGCGCCGGGAACGTGTCACCGCCTGTGGACCCCGAGCAGCCACAAAGACCGCGACGAGCGCAACACGCCGGAGATTCAGCGCAGCGACCTCGCCGAAGTCGTGCTGCTGCTGCACTCGCTCGGCATCCGC
>JAYSTZ010000646.1:0-6799 GCA_043719365.1 Verrucomicrobiaceae bacterium
CGGTGCCACCCTCACGCTAAGAACTCCATCTTCCGCACCAACACCGCCAACACGGTGTTCACCGATGGCGGCGGCAATCTCGTCTTGAACCTCACCGCCGACCTCACCGCCCTCGGCCTCGACCCGACGGGCCTGCAAAATAACGGCGGCTCCACGCTGACCATCGCCCTTCTCAGCGGCCCCGCGCGCAACGGCGGTCTCGCCGCCAACGTCCCGAGCGGCCTCACCACCGACCAGCGCGGCAGCGGCTTCTCCCGCAGCATCGGCAACCCCGATAGCGGCGCATTTGAAGCAGCCGCCCCAGCGGGCCCGAGCGTCGGCCCGACCACCGGCGGCGCAGTCCCCGGCGCACCAGCGGGCACCACGTTTGCAGGCGCGACCGGGCTGCCCGGCGCGGACGAAGGCGACATCGGCGCGACGAACATCAAGCTGCCGAACGGCAAGACCGTAAAGGCGCTCGTGAACAGCAGCGGCATCATCATCAAAGTCGGCGACCCGCTCACCGGCGCAGGTGGTGCGGAGATTGCAAAGCTGGACAGCATGAGCTTCGGCGTCTTCCAGGCGGAACTCAAAGTCGGCACGGGCTCAGTGCCCGCCCCGACGCTCACCACGAATAAAGTCGTGTGCTTTGAAAACGGCAGTGGCATCCAAGTCCTCGCCCGCAGCGGGCAGGCAGCACCGGGCGGCAGCACGTTCAAATCATTCCGTGGATCGTGTGGCGACGCGGCAGGCAATGTGTTCATCGCAGGCATACTGAATGACGGCACCAGCGTGGACGGCGGACTGTGGGCCATCCCCACAGGCGGTGCGCTCACGCTGCTCGTCAAAGAAGGCCAGACGCTGAACGTTGGCAACGGAGCCAAACGCGTGAACGCAATCTCGTCGTTCCCGGCGGGGCTCAAGTCGCAGGCAGAAGGCCGCGTGCATTATGGCAGCGACTCGGTCATCACCCGCATCACGCTCGGAGCGGACCACGCAATCGCAATCATCCCTGCGACCGCGACAAGCAGCGGCGACTGGACGGTTGTCGCCCGCACCAACGGCGACGCCCCCGGCGCAATCGGCAAGTACGAGACACTCGGCCTACCCGCAGCCGAAGGGACCCACGTGGCCTTCAGCGCAAAGCTGAAAACGGCTGGCGCAGTGACGTTGGCAAACAACGCCATCGTCGTCGCCGGCGGAGCAGTCATCGCCCGCAAAGGCGGCGCGGCAGCGGGGACAAGCGGGACATTCACCGCGTTTGAAGACGTCGCCGCAGGCAGCGCCGGGCAAGCGAGCTTCACAGCAAACATCAGCGGCGCGACCGCAGCGACCGACAGCGGCCTGTGGGAATACCGCAGCAGCGCACTCAGCCTCGTAGCCCGCCAAGGCGACGCAGCACCGGACCTCAGCGGAGTGACCATCGCCAGCATCAGCCGCTTTGCCCACCCCGGCGGCGGACTCGGCCCCGTATTCGTGGCGACGCTCGGCGGTGCAAGCGCGACGACCAACGTGGGACTCTTCGGAGTGCCCGCGACAGGCGGCAGCGCGCTGAACTTCGCACGGACCGGCGACCTATTCGACGTCGGAGGAACGATGCGCAAGCTGACAGCCATCAGCGCACTGAAGATGGACCTCGGCAACGAAGGCGTCGCCCGTGGCTACACGGACACAAGCGTCTTCATGATCGGCAGCTTCGGCGTGACGCGCACCGCGCTGATCGAATTCCCCGTGGCCCCTTAAGGCAAAGGTAGCCTCACAAAAGCCCCGCTCTCGCAAGAGGGCGGGGCTTTTTGTTGCGCTGGCGGAAGGCAGCCGATCTTTCCGGGGGCGCCCCGTCGAATCAACGCGGTGCTGTCGGGGAAGGGGAATCGGCTGGTGCGAAGAAAGCGCTTGTTTTCGCTTCCGATACTCCAAACTGTCACGCTTCTTAAACCATCACCATGCACACGCTTCACGGACACAGCTTCATTGCTGGAAAACTCGCCTCGGATTCGGCGAAAACTTTTCACGCTAAATCACCGCTTAACAATACGGCCTTGGAGCCCGCTTTTCACGAAGCGAGCGCGGCGGATGTGGACCATGCAGTGCGTCATGCGGAGGATGCGTTTGAGATTTTTCGTCGCGTCGGTGATGTGGCGCGGGCGGATCTTCTCGATACGATCGCGAACGAGATTGTCGCGCTCGGTGACGAGCTCATTCAGCGGGCGCACGTGGAGTCGGGGCTGCCGGTTGATCGAATCACAGGTGAACGCGGGCGGACGTGCGGACAGTTGAAAGCGTTTGCCGCGCTGATTCGCGAGGGCTCGTGGGTGGATGCCCGCATCGACCACGCGATCCCGGATCGGAGTCCTGCGCCGAAGCCGGATTTGCGCCGGATGCGTGTTCCGCTGGGTCCGATCGTCGTGATGGGTGCGAGCAATTTTCCGCTCGCGTTCTCGACGGCTGGTGGTGACACGGCGTCTGCATTGGCGGCGGGTTGCACGGTGATCATGAAGGCCCATGGTTCGCATCCCGGCACTGCGGAGCTGGTGGCTTCGGCAATCTATCGGGCGCTGGAAAAATGCGGTCTGCCTGCGGGTGTTTTCTCGATGCTGCATGGCGCAGGGTCCATTGTTGCGCAGGGGCTTGTCCGGCATTCGCTCGTTCGCGGGTTGGGCTTCACGGGCTCGGAGCGTGCCGGGCGTGCGCTCTTTGACGCGGCTGCTGCGCGGCCCGAGCCGATTCCGGTTTTTGCGGAGATGGGTTCGCTGAATCCGGTGCTGCTTTTGCCGAATGCGCTCCGCGAGCGTGGGACTGCGATCGCCGCAGGATTGAAGACTTCGTTCACGATGGGCGTGGGCCAGTTTTGCACCAAGCCGGGCCTCGTCCTTGCGCTGGGCGGGCCGGAGTTTGATGCGTTTGCGGAGGAGTTCCGCACGCTGGTGCAGAGCACGCTGCCGGCGACGATGCTGAACCGCTCGATCTGCGATTCGTTCTTTGCGGGCGTGGACCGTGTTCAGGCAGTGAAGGGCGTGACGGTGCTCGGGGAATCGGCTGCCGATGCGGATGAGACGAAGACGCAGAGTGACCCGGTGGCGTTCACGACGGACGCGGAGACATTCATCCTCAACCACGAACTGCGGGAGGAGATTTTCGGCCCTTACACATTGCTGGTTGCTGCGGGTTCTGTGACGGAACTCATGGCTGCTGCGCGCTGTCTGAAAGGGCAGCTCACGGCGACTGTCCACGCTGCGGGCGACGACCTTGCGCAGTTTGCCGATGCAGTTTCCGTTCTCGAGCGCCGCGCAGGTCGCGTCGTGCTGAATGCATTTCCGACCGGAGTGGAAGTCTGCCCGTCGATGCAGCACGGAGGCCCGTATCCGGCGAGCACGGATGCGCGTTTCACGAGCGTGGGCGTGGCGGCGATTGAGCGCTGGGTGCGCCCGGTGAGCTGGCAGGGTTTTCCGCAGGATGCGCTTCCGCCCGAGCTGCGCGACGACAACCCGCGTGGCATCATGCGCACGGTCAACGGAGTGCTGAGCCGCTAGAGCAAGCCCGTGCGTTGGTCCTTGCCGCCTCCCGTCGATCCTGTCCGTGCCGCCGAACTCGCCGCAGAGGCCGGGATCGCGCCGTGGGTGGCGGAGGTGATGCTCCGGCGGGGAAAGGGCGAGGCTGTCGAGGCGCGCAGGTTTTTGAGTCCGCTCCTGCGTACGCTCAGCGATCCGTTCTTGCTGCATGGAATGGACGCCGCCGTAGTGCGAATCAGCGCCGCGCTGGATGCGAAGGAGCGAATTGCGCTTTACGGCGACTACGATGTGGATGGAGTGACTTCGCTCACGATCCTTGCGCGCGTGCTCCGTGCTTCGGGCGGGGAGGTGACGACTTTTCTGCCGCACCGCGTGGATGAAGGCTACGGGCTTTCGGCGGACGGACTCGCCCGTTGCATCGCGATTCACGCGCCGAAGCTGCTCATCGCCGTCGATTGCGGCACAACGGCGGTAGTCGAAATCGCAGGACTCCGAGAGCAGGGCATCGACACGATCGTGCTCGATCACCACGAACCGAAGGACGAACTCCCCCCCGTCGTCGCGATGGTGAATCCCAAGGTCAGCGGAACCGATTTCCGGTATCTGTGCAGCGCGGGTATCGCGTTCAAAGTCGCGCACGCATTGCTGAAACGGCGACCAGTGCCGGGATTCGACCTAAAGACGGTGCTCGATCTCGTCGCCGTCGCGACCGTCGCGGATATCGTCCCGCTGATTGATGAAAACCGCATTCTCGTCAAAGCCGGGCTGGAGCGGATTGAACAGACAAGCTGGCCGGGCCTGCGTGCGCTGGTCGATGTAGCGGCAATCAAGCCGCCGTACGACAGCGGCCACATCGGCTTTGGGATCGGGCCGCGGCTCAACGCATCGGGACGCCTCGCATCCGCCGAAGCCTCGCTCGAACTTTTGCTCACCGACCATGCGCCTCGCGCCGCCATTCTCGCGAAGATGCTCGATCAGCAAAACCGCGAGCGACGGGAGGTGGAGGACGACGTGTGCGTGAAGGCGGAGGCGCAACTGCGCAATCGGTTCATCCCGGAAGCGGACGCGGCAATCGTCGTCGGCGGCGCGGGCTGGCACCCAGGAGTCGTCGGCATCGTGGCTTCCCGCATTCAGCGGAAATACCACCGTCCGGTGATCGTGGTCGGCTTCGATCCGATGGGCGTCGGCAAAGGAAGTGGACGTAGCATCGAGGGGCTCTCTCTTGTCACGGCGCTCGGAGAATGCGCTGACCTTATGGAGAAATTCGGCGGACACGAAATGGCCGCAGGGCTCACCATCCGGCAGGAGATGTTCGATGAATTCCGCGCCCGCTTTGGAACTGCCGCGCGGTCGATACTCACGCCCGAGCAACTGATCCCGCGAATCCAAATCGACGCGGAGATTCCGCTGAGCGCAGTGAATTTCAAACTCCTCGAACAGCTCGCGTCGATGCAGCCGTTCGGAATGGAAAACAGGCAGCCGGTTTTTATGGCCCGCAAGGTGATGCATGTCGGCGAGCCGCGCGTGATGAAAGAGCGGCACTACTCCATTACACTGCGTCAGGGCAGATCCGACACCCGCGCAGTCTGGTGGGGCGCAGCCGAGTATCCGATCCCGCCGCTTCCGTGGGATGTGGCGTTCACCGTCTCCCGCAATGAATGGAACGGCACCGTGAGCGCGCAGGTGGAGATTAAGGATTTGAGGACAAGCGAGGCTTGATTTTGCAATGCGGGGCGCGCAGTCGATGAATTGCTGAAGTCGCTTTGCGGGGGAGGCGTTTTGTAAAGACTCGGTAAAAAAGAGAGTCATTCCCGATTCCGCGGAGTTACACAATCTCGACGCTGATGCTTGTCAGCGGATGAACAGTCAAATTTCGCAACACCCATGAAAATCACTCTCGCACTCATCTCGCTTATTCCGACTGCTCACGGTAGGGCGCGATTCACGCCCGCGATCGCGGACGGCCAGCTCTTTCTACGCTCCAATCGGGCGGTTTCCTGCATCGAGGCGGGCTCGGAAAAAACAAAGTAACCAACAGACACCATGAAAACAAAAACCATCATCCTCTCGCTGGCAATCGGCGCATCGTCGAACCTCATCATCGCTCAAGACGCACCGCCGCCGCGACCACCCGGCGAAGATCGTCCTGCCGGAGAACGCCCACGCGGAGACCGTCCACAAGGAGATCGCCCGCAAGGCGAAGGCCGTCCGGGTGGACAAGGCGGTCCGGGATTTCGTCCCGTCAGTCCAATCATCGAAGCGCTTGACGCGAACAAGGATGGCACTATCGACGCCGGCGAACTCGCCAAGGCTTCCGAGTCGCTCAAAAAACTCGACAAGAATGGCGACGGGAAAATCACGGAAGACGAATTCCGCCCGATGCGTCCGCAAGGCGGTGGCTTTCCCGGTGGTGGGCAAGGCGGACCTGGAGCCGGACCAGAAGGTCGTGGCCCGGGACGTCCGCAAGGAGGACCCGACGCGACTCTTCAAGGTGGTCGCGGCGAAGGCCGCCCTCAAGCTGGACCAGGTGCCGGACCGCAGGGTGGCCCTGAAGGCGCTCCCCGCGGCGGTCGCGGAGAAGGTCGTCCACCCGGCGGCGAACCTCGCCCGCAGCGTCCGGAACTTGAGAAATAGCCGATCATAATTCTTCGCAAAGTAGAGCCGCACCAGCACGGTGCGGCTCTGTTCGTGAATAGCAGCAGCGTCCAGAGTTCAACGACAACCAAAATATGACATCAAGAAACGTCAGTCCGCTTTTCCAAAAAGTGCGCGATTTCTTCATTCCCGCTCAAGGTGACTCCAAGAGCCTCGCGGCAATGAAAACACGTCCTTACTTTCTGACGTTCGGCGCTGCTTTTGTCGCTCTCGTTGCTTCCGCGTCAGCGCATCACGGACACGAAGACGATTCGCAATCAACGGACGCTCCCGCATTTTTCATCGCGCAAGCCGAGGTCGCGCCGCGTCGCCCTGCTGCCGCTGGCGGGAAAGTCGAGAACTCTGTGACAATCACGATCGATGGCGACTTTCGGGTCATCAAAGCAAACGGGTGGCCCGACCATGCGCCGGGGACTTTTCCGCGCCGCGGAAATCCAAACGTCCCCACTGCGCAGAACTACACTTTCAGTGTCCCGATGAAGCCAAAGGCCGGCGAATCACCGCAACGTCGCGGCGGCTGGTGGTGGGGCGTTGCGCTGAACGGCGTGCCTTTTGAGCCCGGCACCGGCGAAACTTGGAACAACGATCCGCAGTCCGGCTGGCGCTACGAAGCCGCGACGGGATTCCTCAATCTCGGGCTCGATGAACACAACGCC
>JAYSTZ010000647.1:0-2913 GCA_043719365.1 Verrucomicrobiaceae bacterium
GCATCGAACTCGAAAACGGCGAACTCCATATCCTGCCATACAATCACCTCATTGCCGCCCATCTCTCGAAAGCTGCCAACGGCACTGAAATCCTGCGAATCACATTCAGCTCCCACGAAGTCGAAATCGAATGCCACAATCTCCGCGACCTCGTTCTCGTCATTCAGGACTTCGCAATCAAATGGCTCCGCCCCGTCCCCGAGCGATACCAGTCGCTTGTCCCAAGTCGTGATGCCGTCATCGTGTCAGTTCGGATCACGGCGGTGGAGTAGTTGGGATCACCGAATGCGCCAAACTGGGCGCATTTGATGAGCAGAGTTCAGGCACTCTTTCGGCAAATGAAAACGCCGAGCAAATCCGCACCACCCGAAGCTCCCTCAGAGCCCGAGCTTATCGACAAAGAGGAGCTTCGTCGTCGGCTCAACTTACCCTCCGTGCGCATGGTCGAGGAACTCATGAGGAAACGGAAGATTCCGTTTATGCGGCTCGGACATCGGACTGTTCGCTTTTCGTGGGTGAAGGTTCTCGCTGCGCTCAAGTCGCTCGAATATCGGGCGGTGGGATCGTGAACTCATGCTGCCGCGATTGCGGCACATTTGCACAGAAGTTTTCAGCCCTTTTGGTTTAATTTCCGAGGCTTCCGGCGGGGAGATTTCACACGCTGGAACGGGCGGATGCAGATGCGGAATTTCGTATCCTTCGTGCGGTACCCAATGGCGTGTCCCATTGAGTCAATCAGTGCGTCAGAAAACGGCAACCATATGGCAACCGGAGGCAACAGACCCTGTCAATCCTTGGTCTCCGAAGCCGAAGGTTGTGGGTTCGACCCCCGCCGGCTGCACTCCCTCCAAGCATGACATCCTGCGGGCATCAGGTTTTCGCTCCGGACGCTTTCAGCAGAGCCTGCCACGTCTGGCTGGCTGGCTCGATGAGCCCGTCCACAGGCAGCAGCGCAAAGGTTTGCAAGGCTTCGATGGCCGCGACGGTGTTCGATTTGGCCGGTGGTCGTGCGATTTTTCCGTCCACACCCTTTGGATCGAGTTGCGGTGCGCGTGATTTTTGGGCAGCCGAGGTAAGCAATCGTTGCACGACTTCAACGTCAGCTTTTTGATTCGCGGCACCTTTTTCCCACCGCCCTACGGAAGCCGTAATTTGAGGGAGAACCGGGGCGGGGTCCGAACCTTGAAAGTATTCATCGAGGTCAAGATCGAGGAACAGGGTGCCGCCGTCTTTGCGGCTTTGCAGCGTATCCGCGGCGGTGAGGAGGTATTTTTCGAAGCGCTGGATCTGGTTGTTGCTGAACGTGCATTCGCGATGAAAAAACTCTTTGACCGTCGGGTCGTTCCTCCATTTTTGCGCGAATGTTTGCAGGCACGCATAGGTGCTGGGGTGCAGGTGGCGAATCCGGGCAAGGTAACCCTTCTTCTCGAATACGTTCGAGTTCAGCAGCCCTGCATCAGTGTCCTTTATAGTGAGCTTCTTTACGGCGATTGTGGGAGTGCCTGCTGGGATATCCGATGTCTTCGAGGCCTTGGTGGATTTCACTTTCCCGTCCTCCATGTAGTAAATGAAGCTGTAATCGCTGATGTTGCCCCCGGTGAGTCGATCTGACTGGGCGAGAAGGTAGTCGAGCAGGATTAATTCGCTCATGTCCCGCATGGCCACCAGCGCCTGCACATTGACCTGAGTGAACGCCTTCGAACCGATGATGGAAGCGGCGGGCCGGGAGTCGGCCATGTCGTGAAAGGCCCGCGTGGAGGTAAGGTCGGACCCCGCGCGGAGCCACTCCGTGTAATTCTCTTCCCCAGTCGTATTCCCAAGCAGTGCGCCGTAGATTTGCACGAAGTCGGCGGTGAATAGATCGTTCGCCACTCCCGAGCCCTTGGGATTTGCATAATACTGGGTGAACAGACCCCAGCTTTTCGCGATGGTTCCGCGAACTCCCATCTCGGAAGCGAGGCGCACGACTTTTTTGTGCTGCTCGATGTCCATGGTGCGAAGGATCGCGGGCTTGATCTCGCAGATGTCCCCGAGCGCGCGTGAAACGTGGTAGTAACCGAGGATCGACGCCGTGCTCGTGGTCGTGAACTTGTTATCCGTTTGCTTGAATTTCGCGACGCACTTCCCGGTTTTCTCCACGCCCGCGCAGTAAGCAGCCGTCAATTGCGCGGGCCTGGTCGTGCCGTCGGGGATCTCATAAACATCGACTGCGGCGCTCGTGCTTTTTCGTTTTGGAATGATCGCGACCACTCCCGACTCTGCGGCTCCTGTCTTGTAAAAGTCGTAGCCCGCCAGCTTCTGTTCATCGGCGGCGTCCTTCGCTCCGTCTTTGCCGCGATATTTGGCGAATGGAAGGTGCTTCGGAATCACCGAGATTTCGTCGGGTCGTCCTCCGGGCTCTTTAAAGTTCGTGATGCTGCAACCCCGCTCAGCTTCGCGATGAAGCGAGCCCTCATAGAGATCCGGGTTTGTCGTGGGCATAGGCTCCAAGGCTGTTCTGCCGTCTCGGTAAGTCCAGTCTATTTTCTGTCGTTGCCAATATGCAAACCGTCCGACTAATCCTACGATTTTACGTCGCGGACCGCGATGCGGATTGCGTGAGGAAATACGATCCCGGGACGGGCATCTATCTCGATGCGATCAAGGCGCGGGGTTTGATCGACAAGCCCATCCACCTTGCAGTGAGCGGCGATACGCTCTACATTGGCAATCGAGGCAATGAGTCGGTAGTGAAATGTGATCTGCGTCACGAAAAGGTGAAGCCCTTTATAGAGCCGAAATCCGGAGGGCTGGACAATCCATCGGGGCTGGCATTTGGGGATGACGGCTTCTTCTACGTCGCCAGCCGTGGGTCGCGGCAGGTTTTGCGTTACAGACTCTTGGATGGGTTGCCGGACGAGCGGCCGTTTATTG
>JAYSTZ010000648.1:0-6786 GCA_043719365.1 Verrucomicrobiaceae bacterium
CGCGCCCCCCCCGGCGCGGCTCCGTTGAAGCAGGGCGGAGAGCCGGGCCTTCAATCTCTCGACCGCAAAATTCCGCGCCCCCCCCCGGCGCGGCTCCGTTGAAGCACTCCCCCCAAATCCGAAACCAGAAATCATAAATCAGAATTCCGAGCCCCCCGGCGCGGCTCCGTTGAAGCCGGGCCGTAGCCTGGCCAGCATTTGGGTAAACTCGGGTTACCACCGTCACAGTGCCGAAAATCGTCCCTGATTCCCTCAAAGAAACGGAGCCATCCTTGGTTCCCTTGCCGAACCGTAGCCTGCTTATGCGCACTCTTGTATCCTGCATCATCCCGTCAATCACTCTATTCGTCGCGTCTTCCGCCTTGGCGGTACCGACGTTCGAAGTCTTTCCGTCAGAGGTAAACTTGAAGTTTCTTCGAGATCGTCAGTCGGTCGTCTGCCGCTTCACCGAGCCCAACGGCGTGCATCGCAATGTCACGGAAGAGGCGAAGTTCTCTTTCATCGACGCCACTAAAGCGAAGATCGATGCCGGGACGGTGCTGCCGCTGGCAGATGGCGAGACGAAGATGCGTGTGGAGTACGGAGGGCAGGTGGTGGAGGTGCCGGTGAAGGTCGAGGCGGTGAAGGAAGATCCAGCAGTTTCATATCGCAACGACGTCATGCCGGTCTTCATGCGCAATGGCTGCAATAGCGGCGGTTGCCACGGGGCTTCTCGTGGTAAAGACGGATTCCGGCTCTCGCTTTTCGGCTACAACCCAGAGGGGGATCACCACAATCTGACGCGCGAGCAAATCGGGCGGCGCATCAATCTGGCGCTTCCTGAAGCGTCGATGCTGCTGACGAAATGCACGGGCGAGGCTCCGCATACGGGAGGGAAGCTTTTCACGAAAGAGAGCGAGAGTTATACGGCTCTTTACCGCTGGCTGGAGGCGGGTGCGCCGCTTGAGGCTGCGGATGCGGTGCCGACTGCGCTGAGCGCCGAGATTTTGCCGAAAAGCCTGCTGCTGGAGGCTCCAGGCCAGAAATTCCGTATCACAGTTCGGGCGAAATATAGCGACGGGACCGACCGCGACGTCACCGCGATGTCGCTCTTTTTGAGCAGCAATGATGGCTCGGCGAAGATCGGGACGGACGGCGTCATCACCACAGGTCAACGTGGTGAGGCGTTCGTGATGGCACGCTTTCACACGTTCACCGTCGGCACGCAGGTGATTGTGATTCCGAAGGGCCTGCAATATACGAGGCCGAAATCCGAGGAATGGAACTACGTCGATACCCTCGTGAATGCAAAGCTCGACAAGCTGCGGATCGGGCCGAGCGGGATTTCGGACGACGAGACTTTCTTGCGCCGGCTGTTTGTTGACATTACCGGCACTCTGCCGACGACGGATGACGTGAAGAATTTTGTCGCCAGCAAAGATCCGAAAAAGCGGACGGCAAAAGTGGACGAGTTGCTCCAGCGAAAGGAGTTCGTGGACCTGTGGGCGCTGAAATGGAGCGAGATGCTCCAGGTGCGCACGGACAATAACAATCAGGGCAGCTACAAAGCAGTGCTGAGCTACTACAACTGGATTCGCGACCAGATCGAGAAGAACGTGCCGGTCAACGAAATGGCGCGTCAGCTCGTCTCGGCCAGCGGCTCGAATCTCGATAATCCCCCGGCGAATTACTATCAGCTCGAGACCGACCCTCTGAAGCTTGCAGAGGACACCGCACAGGCGTTTTTCGGCACGCGCATCCAGTGTGCGCAATGCCACAATCATCCGTTCGATCGTTGGGGCATGGCGGACTATCGCGGCTTCGTTTCATTCTTCACGCAAATCGGACGGAAGAACGGCGAAGACCCTCGCGAGCGCATCATTTTCAACAGCGGAGGAGGGGATGCGAAACATCCGGTGACGGGTGCGGTCATCCCGCCGCGCTTCCTCGGTGAAGATACCGGTGATATCGCTGGGAAAGACCGGCGTGAAGTGCTGGCGGACTGGGTGGCTTCGCCAAAGAACCCGTTTTTCTCGCGCCACATCGCCAATCTTGTGTGGGCGCAATACATGGGTCGCGGAATCGTAGAGCCCGTCGATGATGTCCGTCTCTCCAATCCCCCGAGCAACCCGGAGCTTCTGGAAGCACTTGCGGCAAAGCTCGTGGAATACAAATACGACCTGCGCCAGATCGTGCGCGATGTGTGCAATAGCGCCGCTTACCAGCGCACCACGCGCGCGAACGAATCGAACGAGCTCGACGACCGTAATTTCGCGAAAGCGACCATTCGCCGGATGCGCGCTGAAGTGATGCTCGACTGCATCACACAGGTCACCGAGACGAAGGACAAGTTCCGCGGACTGCCGCTCGGTGCGCGCTCGGTCGAAATCGCTGACGGCAAGACGACGAGCTATTTTCTCACGACATTCGGTCGCGCCGACCGCGAGGCGATCTGCGCTCGCGAGCAGGTCGGGCCGACGCTCAGTCAGGCTCTACACATGCTCAACGGAGATACCGTAGAAGGCAAAATCGCTGCCGGTGGAGTGGTGCAGAAGCTCATGAAGAGCAACATGACCCCGCGTGAAATCGTCGGCGATTTGTTCCTGCGCTGCTTTGGCCGTGCACCATCGGAAGCCGAACTGCGAAAGCTGGAAGACCACTGGGGCGTGACCGAGGAGCAGCCGAAGGTTTACACAGACGTCTTCTGGGCGCTCATGAACGCCAAGGAGTTCATGTTTAATCACTGACCTCGCTCTCGGCTTTAGCGCTGAACCGTGCCGCCCGATCGGCCGGCCGCAAGGGCTTCGATTTCGGCTACGGTTGCGCGATTCCAATCGCCGGGGATGGAGTGTTTCCACGCACCGGTGGCTGCGGCGAAATCGACCGCTTGTTGTGGAGAATTTCCACGTAGAATCGAGTAAATGAGGCCGCCCGTGAAGCTGTCGCCCGTGCCGATACGGTCCACGATCGCGAGATGATAATCGCGGGATGAAACGGTGCCTTTTTCGGTGAACAGCGTCGCGCTCCAGCCTGTTTCCTGTGCCTCGGTGCCGCTGCGTCGCGTCATCGCGACATGCGAAAATGAATGTCGCTCTGCCAGCGATTCGCTCACCGATTTCCCCGGCGTCGCGCCGAGAATCGCGACCGCTTCATCCTCACCGCAAATGCAGACATCCACCCATTGCATCATTGGTTGCAGCACCTCGGACGCTTTGCTTGCGGTCCACAGCTTGGAGCGGAAGTTCAGATCGAAGCTTACGGTCAGGCCTCGTTCCTTTGCGGCGATACATGCCTCGCGGCAAAGCGCGGCGCAACCCGGGCTGAGTGCCGGCGTGATGCCTGACCAATGGAACCAACGCGCACCGGAAAACACGGAATCCCAATCAAACGTTCCCGCATCCGACTCGCTCATCGCACTGTTTGCACGGTCGTAGAGCACCGTCGTAGCGCGCGGCCCGAACCCCGGTGAGACGAAGTAAGTTCCGACGCGGCTTCCCCCGCGCTGCACATGCTGCGTATCCACTCCACGAGCACGCAATGCTTCCACCGAGCGGTCGCCGAGTTCATTCTCAGGCATCCGCGAAACGAATGCTGCGCTGCGGCCAAGGCTTGCGATTTGAACGGCGACATTTGCCTCCGCCCCGCCGAAGCAGAGATCGAGAAACGGCGCATCGGTGAGCCGGAAATGCAGCGGTGTAGTGAGGCGAAGCATGAGTTCGCCGAGGCAGACGACGTCGGACATGCCGGGGAAAATGAACGGTCGAGCGGGGGAAGGCACGCAGTTTCCTCGCTTGCCCTCGGGTGCCTAATCCAGCGAAGCTCGGGGCGGATGAAGACAGCGCTATACGGAGGGAGTTTCGACCCGATTCACCACGGACATTTGATCCTTGCACGCGAGGCGATGGAGCAGCTCGGGCTTGATCGTGTCGTATTCATTCCTGCGGCGGTGTCTCCTTTCAAATTGGATGCACACCCCGCGAGCGCGGAGCTGCGGCTGGCGATGGTTCGGGCCGCAATCGAGGACGAGCCCGGCTTTGAGTGCGACGATTCCGAGGTTCATCGTCCGGGGCCGAGTTTCACCGTGGACACCGTCGAGGCGTGGCAAAAGCTGGCGCCGGACGACGAGCTGTTTTACTTCATCGGGCAGGATAATGTGCGCGACCTTCCGAAGTGGCGTCGTTGGCCGGAATTGCAGCGGCTCGCGAAGTTCGTGGTGTTCGAGCGTGAGTCCGGCGCACGGCCGCACGAATTCCTCCGAGTGATCCGGCGTTTCGATGTTTCGGCGACCGAAGTGCGCAAGCGGGTTGCAGAACGTCAAAGCATCCGCTATCTCGTCCCCGAAGCAGTTCGCTCGATCATCGGGACGAACCATCTTTACCAAGGAGAACGCCATTAATTCAGAAGAACTAGCCCGTTTGTGTGCAAGCATCGCAGCCGATAAAAAGGCCGAAGACATCGTCGCGATTGACCTGCGAAATTTATCTACTTTCACCGACTTTTTTGTCATCTGCACCGGTCAGTCCGAGCCGCAACTCAAAGCCATCGCCGGCGAGATTAACGACCGGCTCAAAAAGGAACACGATACCAAGGCGCTCGGCGTCGATGGATTCCCGCTCAGCCAGTGGGTCGTCGCCGATTTCGGCAGTGTGGTGGTCCACGTCTTCCACCCCGAAAAGCGCGCGCTTTATCGCCTGGAGGACCTTTGGAATGATGCCCCGCGTTTGAGCCTATGATCGTCGCCTACCTCGGCCCGGACGGCAGCTTTTCCCATCTGCTCACGCGCCGTCGTTTTCCCGATGCCACGGACCTGCGACCATTTGTCGGGGTAGTGGAGGTTTTTGAATTTGTCCGTGCGACGCCTGGCGCGCTCGGCGTTGTGCCGATAGAGAACAGCTCCGGCGGGATGATCATGCCCACGGTGGATAGCCTTATCGAGCATTCTCAGAGTGTCTTTGTGCAGGAACTCCTGTTGCTCGATGTGAAGCTCGCGCTCCTTGGTCGCAGGCATCGCGAGCCCGAGATCGTCTATTCGCATGCAGTTCCGCTTCAGCACTCCGAAAAGTGGCTGAAGCGCACCTACCCCGCCGCTGCCGCAGTCGCCTCGAAGAGCACCAGCCACGCCGTGAAACTCGCGGTGGAAGACCCGTCGGCTGCGGCCATCGCGCAGCGCGAACTCGCAGAGCCCAACGGGCTGGACGTGCTCCATTTCCCCATCGAAGAAGGGGTTCCAAACGTCACGCAATTCTACGTCATCGGCTCCAGCCATTCGCACGAAGGCGACTGCTCGTCTTATGTCGTGGGGCTCCCAAACAAGCCCGGTGCGCTGCACCGATTGCTGGGGCCTTTTAGCGAACACGGCGTAAATCTCACGCGCATCCAATCGCGTCCCGTATTCGGAAAGCCGAACGCGCATCTTTTTTACATCGAACTCACCGGCAACGAAGACGCGCTCAACGTAGCCGCCGCGCTCGCCACAGCGCGCAACCCGGAAATCTCCGAGCGGCTCGAATGTCTCGGCTCCTTCCCCGCGAAACTGCGGTTCCAGTCGTGAAATCCATCGTCCTTCTCGTCGCAGCGCTCATCACCGCCAATCACGCGGGGGACAAGAAGCCCGTCACTCCCGGACTCCCCCAGAAAGCCGCGGACAATGACGATCCACTATCTCTCGACCACCTTCTCGATCCCGGAGGCCCGACCCCCGAAATCCTCCCTGCACCCGAAGCCCTGCCGGCCCCGCCCGCCTCGCCCGGGGGGAAGAAAAGCAGCGCGGGTTCAGCGAAAGCCGAACTCATTTCCGCAGCGAATGATTACCGGCAAAAGACGGCTCTTTTCCGCAAAGGAAAAGTGAGCCGCGACGCGCTGCGAAGCTCCGCCGTGCGAGTGGAGCAGGCAGCGCGAGTTTACCGGGCTACCCTCCGACGATAGTCGCGCTACAAAGTTCTCAAGCGAGGGCCCCGTCGCCAAACTCCACAATGGAATGGCGAGCTGCTTCGCAATCCTCCGCCTATTTTGGCGGAGTGTCTCCGCTGAGCGAAGGAACCGCCGGTGCGACTACGGCGGGCGGTTTGCCAGGGCTATTGTTTGCGGTCGAAACTCCTGTCCAAAAATACGCCCACAACGCTCCGGGCACGAGTGCCGCGGCGATCATGAGTGCAATTCCCGCTCCGGGACGCCCACGGCGGTAAAGCGCGACTCCTCCAAAGAATGCGAGCACCGCCCACGGAGCCCAAAGGAGCATCGGCCAGCGCGAGAGAAACAGCCCGGCGAACGCAAGGCCGAGGCATACCCAACCGGCGTAAAGTGACTGCTCGTCGAGATTGAATCGGAGTCGCAGCCACGTCCATTTCAGAAGCGTTCGCCACGTCGGGGCGAGTGCTCCTTCGAGATCCTGTGCGGCATTGGGCACGAGGAGCCAGCGTAGAGGGAGCCACTCGGAGGTGCCCGTCTGTTGGACGAAGTCATCGTGATCCAGCTTTCCATCGGAAACCAATTTCGTGAGATCTTCCATTTCAAAAGGCCCGAGGATTTCTCCGCGCCGGAGGACGTAGTGCGGATTTTGCGCAGCGGATTCTTTAGGGGCTGGATCGGGCGATGTTTCGGAATGGGCTGGGGTCATAAGGAGCATTGATTTTCCGGGACTAGAGCGTTGCGTTTGCAGGTTGTCGAGCAAGTCTCTTGGTGCTTTCGGGTTTCGCGGGGGTGAGATTAAAAATGGAACAGCGCGAAGCGCAAAGTAGCCCGCGAGTCCCTTCGCGGCCGAATATGACTCGCGAAGCGACCAATCAATCGAAGTGCCGCTTCGCGGGA
>JAYSTZ010000649.1:0-6776 GCA_043719365.1 Verrucomicrobiaceae bacterium
CGCACGGCACTTGGCGCGGTGCGGCAGACGTTTTTCGTCCAGCGCGGAGGATGGGATCACCACGATGAAGTCGTCGGGAACCAAGGCGTCATGCTCCCCGAAGTCAGCGCCGCGATCGGCGCATTCCATGCGGCGATGGTGGCGATGGGTCTGCAAAACCAGGTCGTACTCTACACCGCATCCGATTTCGGGCGGACGCTCACGAGCAACGGTCGCGGCTCCGACCACGCATGGGGCGGCAATCATCTTGTCGTCGGCGGCGGCATCCAGGGCCGGCGCATCTTCGGCCAATTTCCCTCGCTCGCCGTGAATCCTGACAGCGGCCCGGAGGTCAATCCGCTCGACACCGGACGCGGGCGATTCATCCCGACAACGAGCTGCGATGTATTTTTTGCTGAACTCGCGCTCTGGCTCGGCGTGAGCAAATCGCAGCTCCCGCTCATCCTTCCAAACATCGGCAATTTCTACAGCACGAGCAGTAGCGCGCCGCCGCTGGGAATGCTGGTGTAGGTTACAACGAAGGGCCGCGATAGCCGATTGGGTCGATTTCCACACTCGCGTATCCCGCAGCGAGAATCCCACTCTCCAACTCGGTCGCCAGCTCGTTAGCCCGAGAAAGTTCGTCCGCCGCGATCAGCAGCCGTGCGCTTGGGGCACTGCCCGGCGCAACGATATGGCGGACGCGAAATACGCGAAAGCCGAACGATTTCACCAGCTCTTCGCCACGCTCGACCATCGCGAGTGCATCGGGAGTTACCGGCGTTCCCCACGGGATTCGGGAGCTGAGACACGGTTGTGCCGGAGCATCGGCAGTCGCGAGACCCAGCTCGCGGGAAAGCGTTCGGATTTCCGCCTTCGTAAGACCAGCATCACGCAACGGTGCGATGATTTTAAACTCGGTCGCCGCAACCCGCCCTGGGCGATCGTGACCCATGTCGTCGGAATTTTCACCGTATGCGATTGCGCGATAGCCGCGTTCCGCTGCCAGCGTATCGAGACGCTGAAAAAGTTCGGCTTTGCAGAAATAGCAACGGTTCGGCGGGTTCGCGGAATAGTCGGGATTGTCGAGTTCCAGCGTCTTCACCACTTCCACCGGAGCGCCAAATGTGCGCGCAACGGCCAGAGCCTCCGCGAGGGCTGCGCGCGGAAGGCTCGGGCTGTCGGCGATGACCCCGAGCACTTTGTCGCCGACCGCACGATACGCTTCGGCGAGCAAAAATGCGCTGTCCACTCCCCCGCTATACGCGATGACGAGCGGCGCATTTTCCCTCAGCAGCTCGGAAAGGCGGGCACGTTTTGCGGCGAGCTCGCTCACAGCAAATTGCGGCGGAAGACTTCCTCAATGGGAAGCTGGAGCCCGATGTAGAATTCGCCAAACTCGCCGTATTGCGCCGTCACTTCGTCGAAGCGCATTTGATATACGATGCCCTTCACATCCATCGTATCGTGCGCGAGGAGCGTGACGCCCCATTCCCAGTCGTCGAGACCTGTGCAACCCGTGATGAGCTGGAGAATTTTCCCGCTCCATTGGCGTCCCACTTTTGCATGGCCGGACATGAGTTGTTTGCGTGTCTCGAAGTTCGTCGCATACCAGTTCTGGCCGGGCAAACCGCGGCGCTTCGACATCGGGTAAAAACACATCACTTCCCACGGCGGGAGCACCGGATAGAGGCGATGTTTTTGATAGTGCGCCATGCGGTCCCGCCACTCAGTGAGCGACTTTTCAAACTCCGGCGTCCCCTCGGGAGAGGTCTGTGTGAGTTCAGCGACAAATTCTGACTCCGACGTCGTGTATTCGCTTTTCTCGGTCATGGAGTAGAAAGAATACGCGGGCACCAAAACATCTGGCCCGAGCGAAATCGTGAGCTTTTTTTCAAATGCGTTCGCCGCTTGCAGGTCCGCGCACAGAAGCATGAAACCTACGTCGGACTTCGGCGTAACCATCGCAAACGTGAGCAACTGGCATCCCTCAGTCTCGCGAATCTCCTGCACGAGCTCGCTCAGATTCGTACGTGCGCAGAACTTCTCCTCGTCGGAAAGGAACGCCCATGCGCTGTGATCGACTTTGTAAAAAAGATGCAGGACGTGCCAGCCTTCTGCGGAAATGAGTTTTGGAATTTCGGTCATTGGACGCGTTGAGGAGTAATCCGTGGAACGCGGCAGTGCCAATCCTATTCCCATTCACCCTGATCACGCCCCCGACGATTTGTCAGCGATTCAGGGCGGCAATAGCGCGGCGCGCAGCATTACGCACCCCGTCGTTGCCGCTGGCAGTAAGCTTGTCGAGCTCCGGCATGAATGCCATTCCTGACTCGCGCCCCAGTCGGCCCGCCCGCTCGGCGGCCCACATGCGGACTTCGTCGTGAGACACGCTGAACGCATAGGTGATGGAGGGAATATCCTTCACCCGCATGGCGCGCAAAGCTTCCATCGCGTAAGTGTGATCGGATTCATTTTGAATCATGTCGATCAGCGGGCGAATCGCGGGAATGGCGCGCGCGTTGCCGCCTTCCCCGAGCCGTGCAAGCGAGATGGCTGCTGCTTCACGGACCACGCGTGCGGGATCTTTCAATGCCGTCACTCCGGCGGCGACGGATGAATCTTTGTTCGGCTGGAGCAGGCTGAATGCGTCGAGCGCAGCGGCACGGACGGCTTCCTCCGGAGCGGACAGCGCGGGCTCGATGACCGGGAGCACGGATGCGGCGTCGCGCGAAGCGACGGCGAAAATTTGCAATACCTGCGCACGGGCGGCTGGGTCTGCACTGGGAAAAAGAGCGAGCAGCTTGGGGACCGCCGGGGTCGCGGATGCTCCGAGCTTCACCAGCGCATCAAGGACGGCGGGGCGCATTTCGATGTCGCCGAGATGACCCGAGAGCAGCTCCGCGCTATCGATGCCGCCGCCGACCGCGCCCGTGGCCCGGAGCGCTGCGACGCGGACAGTCGCATCCTTGTCGTCGATCAATCTCGCGAGGTCTTTGGAAATCGGACGTGCTGCTGGCCCCATCGTGATTGCTGCTTCCGCAGCAGCGCGGCGCACGGCGGGATCGGTGTCTTTGACGAGCTGGCTGATGAACTCCACCGTGCGGGCCGTCGGCACACCCAACGGTTCGAGTACGGACAAAACTGCCGCACGAACCAGCGGCTCGGGATCAGCGGCCAGGTCGAGAAGCCGGGCCTGCACACTGCGTGCTCCGCTGCCTTGCGCGCCGAGGACTTTCACGGCGGCCAGACGGACTGCGGGGCTGGGTGAGTCGAGCTGTTTGGCCAGCGCGGGGACCGCCGCGCCGCCGATGCAGCGAAGAGCTTCGACGGCCCAATGATCTCCCGAAAAGTCCTTCGGCGGGAGCGCCTGAAGCTCGGCGATGAGGACTGGCACTACCGGCGCGCCGAGACGGCTGAGCGCGTCGGTGAAGACCTTGCCCGGCGGAGTTGTGCGCTTAGCGGCGGCGATCAATGCAGGTGCCGCGGCACTGGCCTCGCTGCCGATAAAGCCCAGCGTCGCTGCCGCGCTTTCGGCGTTCGCGCCATTGAGGAGCTTCACCAGCGCGGGGACGGCGACCGGCGCAGCGGGCCGGACGAGCACGAATGCATCCACTGCGGCGCGGTGGATTTCGGGCCGCTTGTCACACAGTGCTTCGATGAGAATGGCGACGCTGGATTCCTGTGAGATTCCGACGCGTGGGACCGCACCGATAATAGCCGCAAGCACGGGCGTTTCTTTTTCTTCCTTCGCCGCGCGGAGCATCGGCTCGGCACCGGCGCGCAGCTCACCAAGTGCGCGGGCGCTTCCTTCGCGGACTCGCGGGTCGGGCCAGCCGAGGCTGGAAATCAGCGGCTCCACGGCGGCGGAACCAATGAGTGCGAGCGCTTCCACGACGTCGGCACGCAGCGGCTGTTCTTCATGCCCGAGATTCTCGATGAGGTCGGGGATAGCTTCTTTCGAATCCGGTCCGATAAAGCCGAGAGCCTTGGCACTGCCCCGGCGAACACCCGTGTCCCCGCTCTTCAAACCGGCGAGCAACTCCGGAGAGACGCCGAACTTCGACAGCGCAAACGCGGCGCGCAGCGTTGCCTGGTCTCGGTCTCTCGGGCGAAAGCCGCGGCCTTTCCGACTTTCGAGCAGCTCGAATAGTTTCGGGGCAGCAGCCTTCCCGTCGGGCCCCATCGCAGCGATGGCGGCGATGGAGTCGGAGAAGACCTGATTGTCCGAATCATCGAGCGCGTTGATCAGTTGCGGCAGGAGCGACTTTGCGCCGACGCCCAGCGCTGCGGCCTGATGCGCGGCATCGCGACGCTGGTCGTGATCGGAAGATGCGAGCTGCTCGGCGAGCTTGGGCAGATTGGGCGCGGCAAACGCCTGCACCGCAAGCAGCGCAAAGATTAAAGGCCTCATCCCTCCAGCCCGCGCAGGAGTCCCGTGCTGTCGCCGTGGCGCTCGGCATTCACGCCGGCGCGCTGAAGCATGGAGACCAGCAAATTGCACATCGGTGTCTCGTTGGCGTAGCGGATGTGACGGCCCGGCAGGATGCTGCCGCCGCCGCGTCCCGCCATGAGAAGCGGGAGGTTTTCATGCTCGTGGCGGTCGCCGTCGGCGAGCGCGGCACCGTAAAGAAGCATGCAGTTGTCGAGCAGCGTGCCTTCGCCATCGGGGATGCTCTTCAGCTTGTTGATGAGGTAAGCGAACTGCTCAACGTGGAATGTATTGATGTCGCGAATCTGGCGAAGATTGTCGGGGTTGTTCTGGTGATGCGATAGCTCGTGATGGCCGCGGCTGATGCTGAGATTCCGGTAGGCACGGTTGCTTCCTTCGTTGGCAAGCATGCACGTCGAGACGCGCGTCGTGTCGGTCTGGAATGCGAGAGCCATGAGATCCATCATGAGCGTCGAGTGCTCGGAAAAACTTTCGGGCACTTGCTCCGGCACGTCGTAGCCTTCGATGAGCCCCGCGTCCTGCGCGAGCTTCACGCTGCGCTCGGCAGCTTCCACCCGCGTTTCGATTTCGCGGACGGCGGTCAGATACTCGTCGATCTTCTGTTTATCACTGCCGCCGACTTTCGCGCTGAGGTCGCGGGCGTCGTCCATGACAAAATCGAGCACGCTCTTGCGATAGCGCTGACGACGGGCGGATTCCTCACCGGCGACCGTGGGATTGGTGGAGGAAAAGAGGCGCTCAAAGACGAGTCGCGGGCTGATTTCCTTGCCGCTCGGCGAGCCTTCGTTGCGCCACGAAATGTTGTTGGAATAGGCGCAGGCGTAGCCGCTGTCACATTTGCCGCCTTGGCGACCGGGCTCGAGCCCGAGCTCCAGACTGGCGAAGCGCGTTTCCTTTTTGAAGGCTTCCGCAGCGACCTGGTCGGCGGAGACTCCGAGGCGGATGGCGGAGCTTTCGCTCTTCAGCGGCTGTGCGCCAGTGAGCCATGAACCGGCGGCGCGGGCATGGTCGCCTGCTCCGTCGCCATTGTTGCGGCCTTTGTCCTGCGCGAGTCCGGTGAGGACGAGGATGTCGTTTTTGTGTGGTGCAAGCGGCTGGAGCGTGTGCGGCAGCGCATAGTCCACGCCCGTTGTTGCAGGGGTCCATTCGCGCATGTTCACGCCGTTTGGCACATAGAGAAATCCGAGCCGCACCGGCGGGCGGACGGTTGCCGCGAGGCCGCGTGGTGCAAGCGATTGCAGGAATGGGAGCGCTACGGTAGCGCCGAGGCCGCGAAGGAAGGAGCGGCGTCCGAGTGGATTGGTCGTCATGGTGTGGAAAAGATGCGTTTACTTGGTTTCGGTTTCGGTCTGGCGAATTCGGAGATAGATTCTAGCGAGTTCGGCGATAGGTAATCCACTTTCGGCAGCGGCGTGGCCTGACCCGGTGCCGGCTTGGTTTTGATCACCCTCGGAACCGGCCCGACGACGAGCGAATCATGCACGGCAAATATGGCGTGCGGCGCACTGTCCCGTTTTTCAATCAGTTCCATCTGTCTTGCGATGATCCGCTGATGGCCCGCTTCTTTGAAAGCTTCCGCCTTTTTTAATGCCCGCGCTCTTTTCCCCGCCGCGTCGAACCTCCCCAGCCGACGGTCCAGTTCCACCAAAAGCAGACTCGTATTCGCAAAATACTTCCCGTGTTCCCCCATCTCGGCGAGCGCCGTCGCGAACCACTCGTGCGCACGCGACAGACACTGTTTCTCGGCCAGCGGCCTGGCTTCGAGCTGCCACGATGCGCGCAGATAGCTGTGCCCGACATAATACAACCTCGCCACCAATTGCTCCGGCTTGTCCGGCGGCGGCCGGAGTCTTTCCTGCATTTGCGCGAGGAGGTAGTAGCTCGGGTATTTTGAAGCCAGTTGCGAATAGTCCTCCGTTGCGATGAGAGGCTTCAATGCCGCCACGATTTCCGGCGGAAAATTATCCATGAAAAGCACCGCCCGGCACTTCGGGCATTGCGGGAGCGTGGGCGGCTGCACCACGTCGCCGAGCTGGCGCAGGTCCAGCCGCACGCCCTTCACCTCCGCAGAAGTCTCCATGCGCTGCTTCCATTTGAAACCGTCAAACGGACACGTGAAATCCTGTTCGATCGAATTCACTGCAAACGCCACCCGCGCGAGCAAGAAAAGGACGAAGAAAAATCGGAACATCGTCCTGCGATAGCAGAATTCCCCGCCGCGGCCTATTGGATTCCTCACCTCCCGAGATACGCCAGCAAGTCGGCCACTTCCTCCGCCGTCATGATATTGAGCAAGCCCGGCGGCATGAGGCTCACCGCGGCCTTCTCCTTTTTCTTCACCACG
>JAYSTZ010000650.1:0-2895 GCA_043719365.1 Verrucomicrobiaceae bacterium
ATCATGGATCTGAAAACGCCCGGCAGCGGCGAAAGCGCGCGCAACCTGATGGAAAACATCCCGCACCTGACGAAGCGCGACGAAGTGAAATTCGTGATCGGCTCGCGCGAAGACTACGAGTTTTCCCGCGAACAAACCCGCACCCACGACCTCACCGCGCGCTGCGCCGCCGTCCTCTTTTCCCCAATCTTTGGCCGCATCGAGCCCCGCCAAATCGTCGAGTGGATCCTCGAAGACAAACTGCCCGTCCGCTTCCAACTCCAAATGCACAAATTCATCTGGGACCCGAAGCAGAAAGGCGTGTGACGAGGTTTTGCGTGGTCCCGCTTTCAAGTCGCAATCACGCGGCGTGAAGCCGGTCCTTTCGCGCGATCAACACCGACTGCGCCACCCCGCAGAATGATTGATGAGGTCATGCCTTGACATCGGTATGGAGCCATATGATCAATATCATTGATGGTTAGCTACCTTACTTTATGCCGCTTTTAATGCTTCGCGACGTTCCTCGCTACGAGTGCCTGCTGAAGGCGGCGGAGCGTTACCCGACTCTGAATCCGACCGCCTCGGAGGCATTTTTGCATCTCCTGCGCACCGGCGACGCCGTCTTCGAAGCCGAAAGCCGCTACCTCGCGCAACACAATCTCAGTCAGGGTCGTTTCACCGTGCTGATGCTGCTCAATTGCAGCGCCAGCTCCCCCTCGACCCCCGCCGAACTGGCGGAGGAAGCGGGCGTGACGCGGGCGACGATGACCGGGCTGCTCGACACGCTGGAGCGCGATGGAATCGTGAGCCGCACCGCCGACTTACACGATCGCCGGACGGTGCGTGTGGGCCTGACGGAAGCTGGCCGGTTGTTAATCGACCGGATGCTCCCAGACTATTTCGACTGCGTGACCAAAATCATGGAACCGCTCAACGCCGCGCAACGAAAACAACTTGTCAGCCTATTACTGCAAATCCAGCGCGGTCTGGCCAATGTCCAGACGCCAGAGCCGACGGTCGCCGCTCTCTAACTTTTTTTAAGCCTATGTGGAAACGAATGATACTGATGTTAGTCCTCGTCGCGATATTCGTGGCAGGATTGGTCTTTTGGACGATGAACAAGATCGCGAAAGGGAAGGCGATGGGAGCGAAGTTCGCGCCACCGCCCGCCGCGGTGACGACGGTGGTGGTGAAAGGGCAAACGTGGCAGCCGGTGCTAAGCTCCGTGGGCTCGATGAAGGCGGTGAATGGCGTGGTGCTGAGCACCGATCTTGCAGGTATTGTGGATGAGATCGCGTTTGAGTCCGGCGCTTCCGTAAAAAAGGGAGACTTGATCGTAAGACTCGACACCAAACAAGAGGACGCGCAACTTCGCTCCTCTGAAGCCAAGTTAGCCCTGGCCAAGACGGACTTGGCGAGAAAACGCGATCTGCTCACGAAGAAAGCGATCGCGGAAGCGGATTACGACACCGCCGAAAGTCAGCTCCTTCAGATGCAGGCCTCGGTCGAGGAGATGAAGGCGCTGGTCGCTCGCAAGAAGATAGCTGCCCCATTCGATGGCTTGGTAGGCATCCGGCAGATCAATGTCGGCCAGTATTTGCAGCCGGGGGCACCCATCGTTCCCATCGAGTCGCTCGATCCGATTTACGTGGAGTTTTCCGTGCCGCAGCAAAGTTTTGAACTAATCGCCGTGGGTAAGAAACTGCGCCTTTCAGCGAGTGGCCTCGCCGGGAAGCAGTTTGAAGGGGAAGTCACCGCGATTGATTCCCGGATCGATGAAAGCACGCGCAACGTAATGGTTCAGGGCACCGTCAAGAATGCCGGGCATACCTTGCGTCCAGGCATGTTTGTGAATGTGGAAGTCCTGCTGCCACAGCAGGACGGCGTGCTTGCGATCCCATCCTCCGCGATTTCCTACGCACCTTACGGCGATTCAGTCTATATCGTGCGCGACATTCAAAAAGCCGACGGCACTGCTGGAAAGGAAGTCATCCAGAAGTTCGTAAAACTCGGCGCTAAGCGCGGGGATCAGGTTTCCGTTTCATCGGGTTTGAAGGAGGGAGATGAAATCGTTTCATCCGCCGTTTTTAAACTTCGCCCGAACGCGCCCGTGCAGGTCGATAACAGCGTCCAGCCAGGCAATAGCCTGAATCCGAAACCTGCGGATACCTAAGTCATACCCATGAAGTTCACGGACCTCTTCATTCGCAAGCCAGTGCTCGCCACGGTAGTGAGCCTCATCATTCTGCTCGCGGGCCTTCAGTCGATCCGTTCGCTGAATGTCCGGCAGTATCCACGCAGCGATATTGCGGTCGTGAACGTCAAGACGCGCTACGTCGGAGCCAGCGCCGATCTAGTCCGGGGTTTCGTAACGACGCCAGTCGAGCGTGTGATCGCGAGTGCCGACGGCATTGATTATATCGAATCTCAAAGCGCGCCGGGCCTCAGCATCATCACGGTGCATTTGAAGCTGAACTACGACACGAATGCCGCGCTGACGCAGATTCAGGCAAAGGTGGCGCAGGTCCGCAACGACCTTCCGCCCGAGGCCGAGGCGCCCATCATCGAGCTGACGCTGAGCGATACGCAGTTCGCACAGATGTATATTTCGTTTGCCTCCGAAGAACTTGAGCCTAACCAAGTTACCGACTACCTCACGCGCGTCGTTCAGCCAAAGCTAACGGCCGTGAGCGGAGTGCAAAAAGCGGACATTCTCGGTGCGCGCACCTTTGCCATGCGCATCTGGCTAAAGCCCGAGCGGATGGCTTCGCTAAACATTTCGCCGACGCAGGTTCGTCAGGCACTCGCCTCGAATAACTACCTTTCCGCGGTGGGAATGACGAAGGGTTCGATGACATCCATTAACCTTGTCGCAAATACCGACCTCAGGACTTCCGATGAGTTCCGCGAGCT
>JAYSTZ010000066.1:0-2065 GCA_043719365.1 Verrucomicrobiaceae bacterium
GACGGTGGGTCATTCCTGTGTCGCGTGCTGTCCGTCTTTGAATTTCACTCGCGGGAATATGCCGTGCTGCTGCATATGAAAGATGATGGCGGCTCGAGCGCCATCATCATGCAACTGGTACAGGAAAGGGGACAACGAGTCCGTTTTTCGGACAATTCAAGGATGACGTCGAATACACTGTTCTACTCGGCACCGAATTCGCACTTGACCGCCTTTCTATGCCACGCCCGTGAATGCACGCCGTGAATACCATTCCGCCGTTTCGCTGAGCAGTCGCAGCTCCGTCTCCTGGACGAGTTGTTCGAATTCCTGTCGCGAAGTGGCTTGTTGGATACGTCGTCGTTGTTCAGGAAGCCACTGAGCCATCTGACGATAAATGAAATTCTGGGCCTCATAGTCATGGGCGGCAGCAAGAGACATCACGCCGACCGCCACCGAAGGCAAGATCACTGCGAGTGTCCCCAATGTTCCTGTCAATTGGCCGTTGGCGGCAGCGGTGGAATCCCACATGAAGCCCAGAATTGTCAGCTTGGCGGCTGTAAATACCATGGCGAAGGATGAACATGTCGCAAAGGCAAGCTTCGCCCAATTCAAGTACCGTCCGGCTTGCTCGCTTCGCTCCTGAAAGTAACGCTGTTGGTCATCAAGGCGTCCGATGATGTACGAATCCTGCAGTTCGCTCCAGAGCCGTGACGAGCTGCGAGTTGTCACCAGGTGGAGAACATTGATCGTCCGCAACAATTGCCTAAACCGGCTCGGCAAACGCAGTTGAAAGAGATACTCCAAATAGATGTGTAACTCGCTCAGGCTTGACACCGAGCGATTGACTTCAGCCAACAGTCGCGCCAACGCCCAGGCATGAGTCAGCCCGCGCTGATGCGTTTGCTCGGAGTCGTGATGCGCGGCATGGTCGTCGGAATGGTTCAGCTTATGATGCGTCCAAAAGCCTGCTCCCAGAGCCATCAGTTCGGCCGCCAGCAAACCGACCAGAAACCATTCCGGCCCTTTGTGTCCCGCAACGCTCTCGTCTCCCGCGACACGTCGTTGTGTTATATCTCTCCCCAGTGCATCTTTCTTTTGCTCGACAGCATTTGCAGCGACTTCGGGCAAGGTTCCGACGACCGCAGGCTTTTTCAACGGGCTGTGAGCGGCGTGCAGCACAAGGACCAGCGTTGCAAACAAAGTCGCGAGCAAGTGTGTTGCCACGATGATCCACGCCGCGCGTGTGAATCGAGTACGATGCTTCGCGGCTTGCCCGCTGCTCTGTTTTTTTACCACGCCGCAAAATTCCTTGATGGTTGGCAGCGGCTGCTGCGATACCACTTCCGGCGCGGGCAGGCTCGCCACTTCTTCAGGGAGTGCTGGTGGCAGCCAAGTGAGGATCGCTTCTGGAAAATGCCAATGCTTTTCAAGATGCGGTGCGGATTGGCTGACAGCCAATTTTAGCTCAAGCACCGGCTTGCCCGCCGCGCAGGCAAGTTCGAGTAGATCCTGAGTACCGCCGGGCTTGCTGGTTGATGATGGCGGGTTCATGAGACTTAGACAGACCACGACATCGCTGACTCGGTTGATTTCCCAGTTGGTCTCCGCGAACCGATCGGTCCGGTTGCTGGCATTGCTGACAACTCGCTCCTGGATGATATGCGGCAGCGCCAACAGCCGCTCCGCCTCGACTTTCTGGGCCGGGGTGAAGTCGGGACCGCCGGAGCCGATCGCTTCCAGAAACACATCTCGCGGCTGCGGCAGAAAGATTCGCTGAGGAATTCGCAACTTGCTGCAGGCATCGGTGAACAGCGAGTCCGCACCGATGGCCAGCGCCGAGATTCCGCACAAGAAATGGTGTGACTGCAAACCGACATCCGCTGGAAGTTCCTCCAGAACTTCACACAGCCGCTTGATGATGATCTGCGATTGCTCTTTGGTCAGTGAAAGTTGTCGGGTTCCGGCAAACCCCACCTGAACCACACACGGCAGACACGTTTGGGAAGCAGAAGAAGTTGTCACGCGGGACTCCAGGTTGGTTCAACGATTGTTTTGTGCGATGGCCTATTGCGAGTAAATCACG